>CAYJBL010000225.1:0-3429 GCA_964368115.1 uncultured Bacteroidales bacterium | reverse complement strand
GAATTCATCTTGTAGTCTATCAATAATAATTTCTAAGTGTAACTCACCCATTCCTGCAATGATTGTTTCTTCTGTTTCTTCATCATATTTTGCATTAAACGATGGATCCTCATTTACAAGCTTTGCAAGGGCTTCACCTAATTTATCTTTATCTTTTTGCTTTTTTGGTTGAATTTTTAACTCAATTACAGATACTGGTATATGTATAGATTCTAATAACAATTGGTTAGTCAAATCACATAATGTATCACCTGTTTTTGTTGACTTCATACCAACTAAAGCTACAATTTCACCTGGTCCTGCTTCTTTAATTTCTTCTCTTTCTTTTGCTTTAATTCTAAAAATACGACCTATTCGCTCTGTTTTCAGCTTTGTTGAGTTATAAATTTGCATTCCACTCTCTAATTTACCTGAGAATATACGAATAAATGTTTGTTGTCCTACGTATGGATCATTGATAAGTTTAAAAGCTAAAGCAGAAAATGGTTCATTTATTGATGGATTACGAGTAATTGTTTTTTCTTCATCGTGAACATCATGCCCCACAACCGTACCTACATCAATAGGTGATGGTAAGAAGTCAATTACAGAGTCTAACAATATATGAATCCCAATATTTTTATAAGCAGCACCACACAATACTGGTGTGATCATCATTTTTAATGTAGCATTACGTATTGCTCTCATTAACATATCTGATGGAACTTCTTTGTCTTCAAAAAACATTTCCATTATTTCATCGTCGAAATCAGATAATTTCTCTACTAGTGCGCTGCGTGCTGCAACTGCTCTTTCTTTATACTCTTCTGGAATTTCTTTCTCATTACGTTGCTGATTTTCAAACGTAAATGCTTTCAAATTAATAATATCAATTATTCCTGAAAATTCAGACTCAGCTCCTATAGGTATCTGTAATGGCGTTGCATTGGCATCCAAATATTCATTCATTTGTTTTACCGCTCCTTCAAAGTCAGCTCCAGTTCTATCCATCTTGTTTATAAATGCAATTCTTGGAACTCTATACCTATCTGCTTGATTCCATACAGTTTCACTTTGAGGCTCGACACCGCCCACTGCACAGAAAACAGCAACCATACCATCAATTACCCTTAATGATCGCTCTACTTCTATTGTAAAGTCAACGTGACCTGGGGTATCAATTAAATTTATTTGATGATCATCCCATTTACATGTGATTGCAGCTGATGCAATGGTAATTCCGCGTTCTTGTTCTTGCTTCATAAAGTCCATTGTTGCCTGACCATCATGTGTTTCTCCTAATTTACGGTTAGTTCCTGTAAAAAATAAAACACGCTCTGTTACTGTTGTTTTTCCTGCGTCAATATGCGCAGCTATACCAATGTTACGTAATTTACTAACTGACATTTTTGTTTTTTTTAATTATCTAAAATAAATGGCGACAAAAGTACAATTTATTTCTCTGAATTATAAATTTTTGAGCTTATAAATTTGTTAATTTTTTACATCGTCTTAACAACACAACTAATAAGCTATTTATTAGAGAAATACATAAACATTTTTCATGTTTTGCAGCAAGTATTATTTTATTTTGCTTTATTTTTTATGTCCTTAATAAGGATTTGCAAAAATGTTTGATTCATAAAGTTATTTTCAAAAATTTGATAGCATATATCAAATGGATAATAATTTTTCACGTACTTATATGAATTTCCATGACCAAAGCCTATTCCATCAATACAGCGGTTATCTCCTACTTGTTGAATTATTTTTACTTTTAAATGGCTATCGTCTTTTCCAACCGTTTTCGCACTTCCATTATCGTAAACATTTTCAGAAACGAACGTTGGCGTCATGTTTTCAGGGCCAAAAGGGGCAAACTGTTTTAGTATTTTATAAAATTTGGGCGTGATATCTTTTATTTCTATTTTGAGATCTGCGTCAATAAATGGTGTTTGTTGCTCAATTGTAATTGTGTTTTTAACATAGTTTTCAAATTTATTTCTAAACTTTTCAAAGTTCTCTTCTTTTAGAGATAAACCTGCTGCATACATATGACCACCAAAATTTTCGACCAAATCACTACAATGTTCTATGGCATTATATAGATTATATCCAGGAACAGACCTAGCTGAACCTGTAAGCATATCATTTGATTTTGTAAAAACTATTGTAGGGCGATAATAAGTTTCTATTAGACGAGAAGCTACTATTCCTATTACTCCTTTATGCCATGATTCCGAATATATTACAGTTGAAAATGCTGCCTTGTATTCTTCACTATTAGAAATCATTTCTATTGCCTCTTCTGTAATATTTTGATTTAATTCTTTTCTTATTGTATTTATTGTATTTATTTCATCTCCTACCTTATCTGCAAACGACTCATCTTTCGTTATTAAAAGTTCAACAGCTTGTTTTCCTGTTTGTATTCTTCCTGCTGCATTTATTCTAGGTCCTATTTTAAATACAATATCATTTATTTGTATATCTTTTTCTGCTAAGCCAGTAATATTGATTATACTTTTTAACCCTGCACATGGATCCGCATTTAACTGCTTCAACCCATAATATGCCAAAACTCTGTTTTCGCCTGTTATTGGAACTATATCCGAACCAATACTTACTGCAACTAAATCGAGGTATTTGTATAACCTTGTTTCATCTTGACCTGTTTTTTTACAATAAGCTTGCATTAATTTAAATGCAACTCCTGCACCTGATAAATCCTTATATGGATATTTACAATCAAGACGTTTTGGATCTAAAATAGCATAAGCATTGGGCAATATTTTATCTGGATTATGATGATCACAAATAATTATATCAATATTCTTGTTATTTGCATATTCAGTTTTTTCTATTGCTTTAATACCACAGTCAACAGTAATTATTAATGTGCAATCATTTTGTTCTGCATAATCAATTCCTTTAAATGAAATTCCATATCCCTCACTATTTCGATCCGGAACATAGTAATAAATATTTTCATGAAAATAGCTAATAAAATTATATGTTATTGCAACAGCTGTTGTTCCATCAACATCATAATCTCCATATATCAATATTTTTTCATTTTCTTCAATTGCTTTTTGTAATCTAGATACGGCAATATCCATATCTTTCATTTCGAAAGGATCATGCAAATCACTTAATTCAGGACGAAAGAAAACTCTTGCATCATCATAATTTTCAATTCCACGTTGCACAAGAAGAGCTGCTATTTTTTCATCAACATTGATCAACTCTGACATTTTCCTCACTTTAGCACTATCTACCTCTTGTTTTATCAACCAACGTTTATCCCTCATAACTATGTATATTATAATTTGCAATGTTAATGAAAAAGTATCTATAAATTTATTTCAATAAAATAAAAAAGTATACAATTTATCAACAAAAAAAGTCTCAACTATCTAGTTGAGACTTTAAAAAGAATGGCGGCGACCT
>CAYJBL010000224.1:0-3430 GCA_964368115.1 uncultured Bacteroidales bacterium | reverse complement strand
AAAGATACAATATTGAATATTTTCAAGAAAATAAACCTTTAGGAACAGCAGGAAGTCTTCATCTCATTAAAGACAAAATAAATACAACATTTTTTGTTTCGAATTGCGATATAATTATTGATGATGATTATACTAATATTTTACAGTTTCATAAAGATAATAAAAATGAGATAACTTGTGTTGCTGCAATTAAAAATTTCACGATGCCATATGGAACTTTTGAAACAGAAGAGAATGGTGTTTTAACTTCCATAACAGAACGACCAGAATATGTGTTTAAGATAAATACTGGACTGTATATTTTAGAACCTCATCTATTAAAAGAGATTCCTGAAAACGAATTTTACCACATAACATATTTGATAGAGAAATTAAATAAAGAAAAACGTAGAGTTGGTATATTTCCGGTAAGTGAAGGCAGCTGGACTGATATAGGGAACTGGAAGGAGTATATTACGATGTTAAAATTATAACAAGTGAAAGCAATTTCAAAAGTTTCTAAAAAATCAATATTAGTATTACTAACATTAGCACTATTTACCTTACCTCAAGGATATGTTCCTATTAGACCTTGGGCTTATTGTTCTCTGCTAGTTTTAGTATTATCAATATTTGATAATTGGACTATCTTTCGTAAACCAATAATACCTCTTTTATTATTTCAATTTGTTGTTTTATTAAAAATAATAGGAGGATTAAAGTTAAATATTCCATATACTATATTTGAGTTTGTCATATTTAGTATTTGTTCGGCTTTACTTATTATAGTTATAAATGATGCTATATTTAAAGAGAAATTATTGAAGTTGGTTTTAGGTATTACCTTGATTACATCTGTATGCTCTATTTTTGTAATGATGAGCAATCCCGGATTAGTACGTCAATTATCAAGTGGTTCAGAAGAAAGTATACAATTAATGAATCAATATTTTAAATTTGGATTATCTAGTTATTATTTTTCTCATGCCGTACCTGCAATTATTCCGGGTTTAATATACAGGATAAAGTCTAAAACTAAGCATAGTACGTATTATTTATTACTACTATTTATTTCCATTTACTATGTATTTCTGTCTGGAGCTACGACTCCTTTATTATTGTCAATAATATTATTAATACTTTCATTTTTAATAAATGTAAACAAATCGACAAAACAAAATCTCTTTCGCTTAGGATTAATGGCTTTATTCTTAATCGTTATTTTTGATAAATCAACGATATTACTTATTATCAAAACCATAATATCTATCACACCAGATATGTTTAGTGAGTTTGCTTATAAATTAAAAGCCGTTGTTGTGTTGGTAGATATAGGTGATAGTAGTGGTGCATTGGTATCAAGAGAAGAGCTACATAATCTTTCAAAAACATCTTTTTTAAATAATATGTTTTTGGGAATATTTGATAGTAATCAACAAGGGAGGCATTCATACATACTAGATTCATTAGCTAAATTTGGATTAATTGGAATATTGCCCTTATTTCTGTATTTAAAAATGATGGTATCAAAAACAATAAAGAATATTGATAAATCAGCTAAATTATTCTATTTATTAGGTTTGTCTTATTTAATCGTTCTAGGATATATGAAAGGTCTTACAGGACTTGAAGTATGGCTTTATGTACTTGTTATTCTGCCAATTTTATGTATTATAAATTCAAAAAATAAATAATATGTCAATTTTCAAAGATAAAATCCTGTTAATAACAGGTGGTACCGGCTCTTTTGGTAATGCCGTACTCAAACGGTTTCTCTGTTCAGATATTAAGGAAATACGCATTTTTTCACGCGATGAGAAGAAGCAAGACGATATGCGTCATCAATTGCAAAATCCTAAGGTTAAATTTTATATCGGAGATGTGAGAGATAAGCGTTCTGTTGATACAGCTATGATGGGCGTTGATTATGCATTTCATGCGGCGGCATTAAAACAAGTGCCTTCATGTGAATTTTTTCCGATGCAGGCCGTTAAGACTAATGTTATGGGAACTGAAAATGTTTTAGATTCAGCAATAGCACATGGAGTAAAGAATGTTGTTGTATTATCGACCGACAAAGCAGCTTATCCAATTAATGCTATGGGTATCAGTAAAGCTATGATGGAGAAGGTTGCAACAGCTAAAGGTCGTGCGCTTGGAGATGATGCGGCTACAAAAATTTGCTGTACTCGTTATGGAAATGTTATGGCATCACGAGGCTCTGTTATACCTTTATGGGTTGAGCAGATTAAAAGTGGAAACCCTATTACCATAACAGATGAAAACATGACGCGATATATGATGACACTTGATGATGCTGTGGATTTAGTTATATATGCATGGCAGCATGGAAAAAATGGCGACCTGTTCGTTCAGAAAGCTCCGGCCGCGACGCTTAGCGTATTAGCAGAATCACTGAAGCAACTATATAATAGTAATGCCGAAGTTAAGTGTATAGGAACACGACACGGTGAAAAACTATATGAAACACTCGTCACACGTGAAGAGATGGCAAAAGCACTTGATATGGGTGACTACTATTGTATTCCATGCGATACGCGAGACTTAAACTATGATAAGTTTTTTATTGAGGGGAATAATGAAATTTCTAAAATTGAGGATTATCATTCACATAATACTGCACAGTTAGATGTGGAAGGGATGAAAAAATTACTACTTAAGTTAGAGTTTATTTGTGACGACTTAAATATTAAATAAAATGAATATTCTTATTACTGGAGCTAAGGGATTTATTGGAAAAAATCTCATCGCTCAATTATATAACATAAAGAGTGGAAAAGCTAAAAATTATAAAATAGGCGAAGATATCAAAATTTTCGAATATGACACAGATAGCGACCCTGCCGAATTGGATATTTATTGCAAAAATGCAGATTTTGTCTTTAATTTAGCTGGAGTAAATCGACCATTGGAGCAAACAGAGTTTATGGAGGGTAACTTTGGCTTCGCCTCTACATTGCTTGATACCTTAAAAAAGTATAATAATAGCTGCCCTGTAATGATATCTTCATCAACACAAGCTACATTGGATAATCCTTATGGAGAGTCTAAGCGAGCTGGGGAAAAGCTATTACTTGATTACGAAAAAGAGAGCGGTGCAAGAGTACTGATTTATCGTTTCCCGAATGTCTTTGGCAAATGGTGTCGCCCGAATTACAATAGTGCTATTGCAACTTTTTGTAATAATATAGCGCACGATTTAGATATTACTGTAAACAATCCGTCGGCTGTAATGAATTTAGTATATATAGATGATGTTGTTAATGAATTGATTGCTGCATTAACAAGAGATGAACATAGAGATGGTGATTTTTGCATAGTACCCACTGTACACACTATAACGTTAGGAGAGATAGTCGCACTACTCTACTCTTTCAAAGAAAATAGGGATAATTTAGGAGTTCCACAAGTAGGAGATGCCTTTATTAAG
>CAYJBL010000223.1:2052-3432 GCA_964368115.1 uncultured Bacteroidales bacterium | reverse complement strand
ATTGATATTTAGACATCCACATATTTTTGGCGAGGTAAAAGTAGAATCCGCAAAAGAAGTTGAAGAAAATTGGGAGCGTTTAAAATTAAAAGAAGGTAAAGAAAAAACTGTTTTAGGAGGAATTCCAAATTCATTGCCAGCACTTATAAAAGCACATAGAATTCAAGATAAAGCACGTGGAGTTGGGTTTGATTGGGAACATAAGGAGCAAGTTTGGGAAAAAGTCTTAGAAGAATTAAACGAACTACAAGAAGAAATAAAAAATAAGAACTTCGAAAATATGGAGAAAGAATTTGGAGACTTCATGTTTTCGATAGTAAATGCAGCTCGCTTATATGGAATAAACCCAGAAAATGCTTTAGAACAAACGAATAAAAAATTCATTAAACGTTTCAATTATTTAGAACAAAAAACAATAAAACAAGGAAAAGATTTAAAAGAAATGAGTCTTGAACAAATGGATGAAATTTGGAATGAAGCAAAAACTAAAGTTTAAGATTTAGTTTTGCGTATTTGTCCATTTGGCTTTGTATACTGGACAAAATTTGTACTTTTTTGTCCAGTATGAGTTGTTTAGTGTCCAAAAATCCATTCATTATTTGAATAATATAATTGTTTCTCAGAATAAATACTCTTTTTTTTATACTGGAAATACAAATTTTGTCCATATAATTTTCTGTATTGAACAAAAAAACTGGAATTTTGTCCAGTATAAGTAATATAGTGATCAAAAAAGTATTTATTATACGAATTGTTGATATTACTTTTTTTGATTAGCTGTTTGTGAAAGTAGTATATTTTATCCAATATAAGTGATTTGGTATGTAAAAAATTAAATAGTGAATTATCATTTATTCGTCTATGAAAAATTAAAAATTATAATGTACATTTGCGAAAAATATAAAAATATGGTAAGAGTACGCTTTGCACCGAGTCCAACAGGACCATTGCATATTGGAGGAGTTAGAACAGCCTTGTTCAATTATTTATTTGCTAAGAAAAATAACGGAACAATGATTCTTCGCATCGAAGACACAGACCAAACAAGATTTGTTGAAGGTGCAGAAGAATATATAATGGACTCTTTAAATTGGATAGGAATTAATTTTGATGAAGGAATCAGAGAAAGTGGCAAATTTGCTCCATATCGTCAAAGTGAACGAAAAGAAATTTATGCAAAATATGCTCAACAATTATTAGATTCTGGCTGGGCATATATGGCATTCGACTCTCCTGAAGAATTAGATACCTATAGAGCAGAAGCCGAACAAAATGGCGGTATTTTTGTTTATAATCAACAATCAAGGAAAGGCTTGAAAAATAGTTTGGCTTTATCTGAAGATGAAGTGAATGAATTGATTGCACAAAATACGCCTTATG
>CAYJBL010000223.1:0-2042 GCA_964368115.1 uncultured Bacteroidales bacterium | reverse complement strand
CGTGGCAATGTGAAATTTAATACAAATGAGTTAGATGATAAAGTTTTAATGAAAACTGACGGCTTACCAACTTATCATTTAGCAAATATTGTTGATGATTATTTAATGGAAATTACACATGTAATTAGAGGTGAAGAGTGGTTGCCATCCTTACCATTACATTATTTATTGTATGATGCTTTTGCATGGGGAAAACCTGAATTTGCACATTTACCATTAATTTTAAAACCTACTGGAAAAGGGAAATTAAGCAAGCGCGATGGTGATAAAATGGGATTTCCAGTATTTCCAACACAATGGATTGCAGATGGTGAGGTTTATCGTGGATATAAAGAAGATGGATATTTTCCAGAAGCTGTTGTTAATATGCTTGCATTGCTTGGTTGGAACTCTGGAACAGAGCAGGAAATATTTACAATTGATGAAGTAAAAAATGCTTTTTCCCACGAAAGAGTAGGGAAAAGTGTCAGCCGTTTTCATCCATATAAAACAAAGTGGTTTAATCATAAGTATCTGAACCAAAAAACAGGTAAAGAACTTGCAGATCTATTTGTTGAAGTATTAAAAAATAAAAATATCGAATATAATATCTCCGCAGTCGAACGAGTTTGCGAAATGTTGAAAGAACGTGTGAATTTTGTGTCTGAACTATGGGACGAAGCGTATTTCTTTTTTGAATCGCCAAAAGAGTTTGACGAAAAATTTATGAAGAAATCGGTAAAAGAAGACACTAAATCTTTGATGCTGCAATTAGTTGAAATTCTTGATAAAATCGAAGATTTTAGTTCGTTAAATACAGAAAATGTAATTAAAAATTGGATCGAGAGTATGGAAATAGGTTTTGGGAAAATAATGTCTCCGTTTCGTCTTGCGCTAGTGGGAGCAGGAAAAGGACCTCACGTATTTGATATTACCGAAATTATTGGAAAACAAGAAACAATAAGTAGACTTAAAAAATTTATTGATCTGATTTAATGATCTTATTTCCTAATATAAAAATAAATATTGGTCTCAATATTATCGAACGTCGTACTGATGGATATCATAATATTGAGACTTTATTTTATCCTATAAATTATTCAGATGTTTTGGAGGTACTGCCTTCAGATGAATTTGAGTTGATAAATCTTGGATTACAAATTGATTGTAGTGTGGAAGATAATTTGTGTTACAATGCGTGGCAAATTATTGATTCACATTATAATATTGGTAATGTCAGAATAATATTGTACAAAAAAATTCCGTTCGGAACAGGTTTGGGCTCTGGCTCATCTGATGCTGCATTTACAATAAAAGCTATGAACGAAATATTTGATTTGAGAATTTCAGAGAAACAACAAATGGAATATGCCGCTCAAATTGGTGCAGATTGTACGTTTTTTATTAAGAATAAACCTGTTTTTGCAACAGAAATTGGAACTAAGTTTTCGGAAATAAATATTGATTTGAGTAAATATAAATTGCTTCTATGTTTTCCGAAATTAGCTGTAAGTACAGTAAACGCATATAAAAATTGTAAGCCACAAATTCCACAAACATCCTTATCCGATTTATTAAAACTGCCAGTAGAAGAGTGGAAGGGTAAAATTAAAAATGATTTTGAAATATCAATTTTTGAAGAATATCCTGTTTTAAGTAAAATAAAAACTGAACTTTACAATAAAGGAGCAGTTTATGCACAAATGTCTGGGAGCGGAGCGGCTATATATGGATTATTCAATTTAGAACAAGAAATCCCCAAGATAGAACTCTGCGAAACTGTTTGTGTCAATTTATAGATATAAATTATTTTATTGAAAAAATGTAGATTTCTTTTGAAGTTTGCATTTTTTTTTAACTTTGTAGAGTAAAATTATATAATGCAGTGTTTGTGAATAGATTATTAATGTAGTAATATGTCGAAGTTGGCGTTTCCTTGGGATAAAAGTAGATAAACGCAAAATCTGATTTACGATAATAAGTGTTATTTTTTGTTTAATTAAATTTTTAAATTTATGAAAAAATCAATATTAATAATCGCACTATTCACATTTTGTATAAGT
>CAYJBL010000222.1:0-3468 GCA_964368115.1 uncultured Bacteroidales bacterium | reverse complement strand
AATGGAGAGTCTGTTCCTGACACATCATGATGGTCTCTTCCTAAAACAACTGGATGTTTTAATTTTCCGCTTTTTATTGCATCATTAAATGCTTTAGCAATCTTAATCCTTCCTTCTGAATCTGCATACAATATACGCGCTTGAGATCCAACAACAAGTTTATTTTGTTTTGCTTCGTTTATCCATTTGATATTATCTTTCATTTGTTGAGCAATTTCAACTGGAGCTGTTTTTGCTATCTCTTCTAGAACCTGCATTGCAATATTATCAGTCAATTCCAGTTCATCTGGATCACTTGAAGTACAAACCCATCTAAATGGACCAAAACCATAGTCAAAACACATTGGCCCCATAATGTCCTGTACATAAGATGGATATTTAAAGTCGATACCATTATCTGCCATAATATCTGCTCCAGCTCTCGAACTTTCTAATAAGAAAGCGTTTCCATAGTCAAAGAAATACATTCCATTAGCAACAAGTTTGTTTATTGCATTTACTTGACGACACAATGAATCTTGAACCATTTCTTTGAACTTATCTGGTTGATTTGCCATTAAATCGTTTGCCTCTTCGTACGTCACTCCTGCAGGATAATATCCACCAGCCCATGGGTTGTGTAATGAAGTTTGATCACTTCCTAAATCAACTTTTATGTTATTTTCTGCCAATTTCTCCCATAGGTCTACAATGTTTCCAAGATAAGCTATTGAGTGGGCTTGTTTCTTTTCTTGCCACAATTGCGCTGTTTCTATCACTTTATCCAAATCTTCGATAACTTCGTCTACCCAACCTTGTTCGTGGCGTTTATATGCTGCCTTAGGGTTTACTTCTGCACAAATACTAACAACTCCAGCAATGTTTGCCGCTTTTGGTTGCGCTCCACTCATTCCTCCTAAACCAGAAGTAATAAAAAGTTTTCCTGCCAAACCTTCATTGTTTCCGCTTATTTTACGACCTGCATTTAATACAGTAATTGTTGTTCCATGCACTATTCCTTGTGGGCCTATATACATATAAGAACCTGCTGTCATTTGTCCATATTGTGTCACTCCTAAAGCATTAAATTTTTCCCAATCATCTGGTTTTGAATAGTTAGGAATCATCATACCATTTGTAACAACTGCTCTTGGGGCATCTTTATGTGACGGATATAAACCCATCGGATGACCAGAATACACAACTAATGTTTGTTCATCTGTCATTTCTGACAAATATTTCATAGTAATTAAGTACTGTGCCCAATTTTGAAAAACAGCACCATTTCCTCCGTAAGTAACTAATTCATGTGGATGCTGCGCAACAGCGTAATCTAAATTATTTGATATCATCAGCATAATTGCTGCTGCTTGTACCGATTTATGTGGAAACCATGTTATATCTCTAGCTGTTATCTCGTAATTAGGACGAAAACGATGCATATAAATTCTACCATATGTTTCTAGTTCTTCCTTAAATTCTACGGCTAACTCCTTATGAAATTTTTGCGGAAAATATCTTAATGCATTTTTCAATGCCAATTTTTTCTCTTCTACACTTAATATTTGTTTGCGAATTGGAGCATGATTGATATTTAAATCATATTTCATAGGTTCTGGTAAAACCTCTGGAATCCCCTGGCTAACAAGATTTTTAAATTCTTCTTTTGAGATCATATTTTTGTTTTTTTACATTTTTTTCTTGCGGGTAAAATTAGAAAAAAGATTATTATTTTCTATTCTATAATCGTATAAAAATACATTCAATTTATCCATTACAATATAATTCTAGAAAAAACATGAAAAAAGTCATACAATAATGGATTATTTGTTTATATTTGTTATAACCAAATCAACTACAGCTATGAATAATCAAGATATACTAATTAAACGCATGCGAGAAATCGCAAGAACAAATCCAGAAAGTATCAGAGTTATTGAAACAAAAATTGCACCTGAAGTTCAAATCGAATTCTTTGAGTCATTAAGTAAATGTATAGACAATAAAGAATATTATGAGCCAAATTTACTTTATAATGAACTTAATAACAACAATACTCTCTTTGACAGAAAAAAAGAAATTCTATCTACTCTCACTATTTCTGGTGATGTAGCAATTTATAGAATGATCGAAAAATACTTGAAAGAAACTACAGATGAAAGCCTAAAAGCATGGTCTTATCTTGCATACAAACAAGCTGAAATCTTTCTTGAAGCAAAATTAACTAACGAATCTAATATATATATCGCAAGTGGATTAGGTGGCTTAAATCATCGATTAAGATATTCTTTTGTACTTGCCGCTACTGAAAGCAAATGTTCAAATTCTCAAAAGAATATCATTTCTGGTGAACTCGAATATTTTATTAAGAAAAATGATGGTATTATAGAAAATATCGAATTCGAATTTAATTATACAATTTGTACGTGTTTAGTACCTATTTATATTGATATTGTTGACTTAATAAAAATTATAATCTTTGAAATAAATATATACGGTAACTTCTTGCAAGAAAGCGTCTTTATTACCAATGAAAAATTAATAGAAAAAAAAGATTTAAATATTATTTTTTAAAATATTATGCTGCAAATTTTTAATAATTCTTGGGATAAATTTTTAAATGCTGAGTTTAAGGAAAAATATTTTAGTGAACTTGATAGTTATATTACAACAGAAAGATTAAGTTATCAAATTTATCCTCCAGAATCTAAAATATTTAAAGCTTTTGAAATGACAAGTTTTGAGAATATTAAAATTGTTATTTTAGGTCAAGACCCATACCACGGTCTTGGGCAAGCTCACGGTTTAAGTTTTTCGGTTCCTAATGGTAGTAAAATTCCTGCATCTCTTCGAAATATATATAAGGAATTGTATTCTGATTTGGGTATTATTCCTCCTAAAACAGGAAATCTTGAATCTTGGGCAAATCAAGGTGTATTTTTACTCAATACTTGTCTTACTGTTAGAGCAAATACAGCTGGATCACATCAAAATAAAGGTTGGGAAATTTTCACAGATAAGGTAATTTCTACGATTAGTAATAATAAAGAGAAAGTTGTATTCTTACTTTGGGGAAAATTTGCTCAATCTAAAGCAAATCTTATCGACACAAAAAAACATTTAGTATTAACTGCTGCACATCCATCTCCCTTAAGCGCATATAACGGTTTTTTTGGGTGTAAACATTTTTTTAGAATCAATTAATATTGTTCCGATAAACTGGAATTCAATCAACGAATCAAAAGAAAATCTACTTTTCTAAAATTTGCGAGCTACATATAATATCTCTTGCTTGTCAAGTCTTAACTTTTCTAAGTCATTACTATCTATATGATTTTTTATATCGAAATGTTCAACAACAAAACCTGCCTTTTCTAACCTTTGAGGGTAATCTAAGCCATGCCATCTTACGTGATCATACTGTCCAAAAATTCTCTCTCTTTCTTTTGAATCTGTAATGCTTAAATCCTCGTGAGTTGTTTCATAAGA
>CAYJBL010000221.1:2712-3490 GCA_964368115.1 uncultured Bacteroidales bacterium | reverse complement strand
ACCCGAGTATTTATTTTTATTGCTATTTACTCCTCCGCGTGCTGCAAATTCCCATTCTGCCTCGGTTGGTAAACGATAAACTTCTCCTTTTTCCCTCGATAACCACTCACAATAAGCCATAGCATCTCTCCATGTTATATGCACTACTGGATGATTGCTCTCCGATGCTGGGCGAATATTTCCTGCAATATCGTGCCTCCAATTTACATTTTCTTTTTCTTGTATTTCACCAAAAACATTCACAAAACTAACTCCAACTTCTTCTGCTTCTGTTTTATATTTTGTAGCCTCTACAAACGTGGCGAATTGAGATACCGTAACTTCATACTTTCCAATATAGTACGATGATAATGTAACATCGTGTATAGGTTTTTCATTATTATTTGCTTCTTCGCTTTCGCTTCCCATTTGAAATGTACCTCCTTTTACAAATACCATCTCTGGCTCGTTTAGGCGTTGCTCGCTTTTTTCATTATCAAAACTCATTACAAGTGTTGCACTTAGCAGTAATATCCCAATAATTAGTACTTTTCTCATAATTTTATATCAATCCTTATTAAAAAATAAATCAATAAATACAGGCAAATGATCGCTAAACCCTCCATTGTATTTAAATCCCACATAAGTTCTAAATGGTTTATCTCCAGTATTTGCATTATCAGGCTCTAATAAATAATCTTCCTTATAGATGTGAATATTATCTATGCTAGTATGAATTGAATTGTTTTTATTTAACATTGCTCCTGAAACCAATATATGATCCAAAACTCTCCATTTT
>CAYJBL010000221.1:2375-2701 GCA_964368115.1 uncultured Bacteroidales bacterium | reverse complement strand
AATAAGTTAAGTTATATATTTCATTAGCAGAAATTTCATCAAACTTATTTTTTGCTTTTAGTGATTCTATCAAACTTCTATCCGTTGGATGATCATTTAAATCTCCCATTATTACAATGTTTGCATTACCATTTGTATTTAATATCGAATCAATATGGGTTTTTAATTTTTGAGCAACAAACATACGTTTTGCTTCTGTTTCCATCTGTCCTCCCCAACGCGAAGGCCAATGATTAACAAAAACATGAAGTGTATCTTGTTGATTTACTACCCCAGAAACATATAATATATCTCTTGTTGATCCAGACCCTATTGGAGGTGCCCAA
>CAYJBL010000221.1:0-2365 GCA_964368115.1 uncultured Bacteroidales bacterium | reverse complement strand
TATTTATTGATTTATGCGAAATTGGAACAAATAAAGATTCTCTGTATAACATTGCCACATCAATCCCTCTTCTATCTGGAGACTCATAATGAATTATCTTGTAATCTGATTTATACAATGGTGTTCTATTTAGCAAGTCTGTCAACACCTGTTTATTTTCTACTTCACATAAACCTACAACTGGCGGTAAATCCCAGGTTCCAACACCTACTAGTACTTTATAAATATTATTTAATTTTTGTTGATACCTATATCCTGACCAATATCTTGTTCCGCTTGGTAAGAATTCTTCATCTCTTTTTTCTGGATCATTTATTGTGTCAAATAAATTTTCTACATTGTAGAACATAAGTCTGTATGCATCTTGACTTAGTTCAAATTTATTTGTTTCTTTTTTTGTTAAATTCTCGCTAGTTTTACACGAAACCAAGCTAAGCAATAGCAGTACTATTATTTCTAAACTCAAGCGATTTTCAATCATACATTCTTATTCTATTCGTTCATAAGCACCAATATCTGGTTTGCTATCCGACAATCTACTATTTCCATTTTGGTCGTTTGGAACAAAATTAGATATTTCTATTTTTGCCGCATCTTTAGCAGGTGAAAGTGTATCTAGACTATAATCAAATGGGGATTCTATATCTGTAAATTTCGGGTCTTTATTAAAGATATTGTTTACAAAAAACGATGAGCCAGTTAAGGCTAAAGTGTCGCTATATTTTATTATACAATTCTCAAATCTAAAGTTCGACAATGCATTTTCTGACAGATTCATTTCTATTTCATCATTTTGATTTCCATAAACAATGCAATTCCCAAAATAGGCATCTTCTAAGTCTCTAAAAGCAGTTTCTATTGCTCCACTGCTATTGTAATATGAATAATAGTTATTCAGAACTAATTGCGGTGTTTTTCGCGAACCACCCCAATAATTTGCCATTGTGCAATGCAAAAATGAATACTCACCTCCAATAAGGCAAGCAACATTATGTTGACCACTATTTGCAAAAACACAATTCTCGGCTTGGACACTTGCACCTAACGCGTATAGTCCAATTATTTTAGAATTCTCTATATTCGTATTCACCAATTTTACTGTTGGTGTTCCTGGCGTTACGCATGAATCAACTTGTAAACCGACTAATGCATTTTTTATATCTGCATTTTTAATAATGTTATTTCGTGAACCTGCAAGTAAATGTATTCCTCCAAATATTCCTGTCGTATTTCCATGTTCATCTTCTAAGTACGCTCCCCACTGCCCTGCTACTTCTTCATAATTATACTCCAACCTATCACTTGCAAATAAAACTCTATTTGTTGGCTCTCCATTCACAATCAACGAACCTTTCACAAAAAGACTTGATCCACGATGAAAATACACTTTTGTTCCTGCTTCTAATCGCAAGTTTGTCATAGTATCTACCATTGCTGAGTTAAATATTAAAACAGGCTTATTGGCTGTCCATACAGTGTCATTTTGTAATATTTTCCCATTTATCAATGTTACATCTTGCCCAAATGCTATGAGTTTTACATCTTGAATATTTCCATTCGAAACAAAAACAATTGAATCTTGTTCTATCATCTCATCACGTCCTGTGTCTATAGTCACTTCTACGAATAGAAATATGGAATCGCCAGCAGCTAATTCATAATTTTCTAATTTCTTTGTCGGAGATCCATTTATGTTTAATCTGTAATTAGAATTATCGTCTTTTCCTAAATAAATCCTATCAATTATTATTGACTTCGATTTATTTGAATTTTTCACTGTAAATCTCTGCGTTGACGTTCCTATTCCAGTAAATATTGTATCAAATTGTATTGTATCGCTCGAAAATTCTAACTTATCGTTTGGATTTGTTGTAATTCTATTTTTGGAACACGCACCAATAAAAACTATTGCTATAATTACAATCAAAACAACACCAAGACCTATTTTATTTTTAATAAATTCCACTAAGTATTTTTTCGATTAACGATAATTGTTCTGATATTATTATCACCCCAAATAAATAAAACTATTTTATTAGCATCACTTTACCACTTTTATCATGTGGTTTTCCGTTTAGGTCTGTAAATACACATTGCCATACATACATTCCAGCAGTCAATACATTTCTTTCTGTACCTACTGCTTCGTTGCGATATTTGTAAAAAATATTTGTTCCATCCCAAGCTTCACTTTGAGCTCCGTCGAATATGCTTGTTTCAAAAACTTTATTTCCATATCTATCGAAAACACTCATATAGAAACTATCTCTATCAATACCATTTCCTTTTAGTACAAACTCATCATTTATTTTATCTCCATTTGGTGAAAATGCGTCTGGAGCAAAAAAGGCAAATTCGTTAAACA
>CAYJBL010000220.1:0-3500 GCA_964368115.1 uncultured Bacteroidales bacterium | reverse complement strand
TACCATTTCAAGAATCTTACTTTCAAATACACCATGTGTAGAAGGATAAGTTATCATAACAGCAGATAAATTATCTTTATGTTCGATAGCTTTTGCTCTAAGATCTTCAACGTCAATATTTCCATTTTTGTCGCAAGCAACTATAACTATTTTCATACCTGCCATTACAGCACTTGCAGGATTTGTTCCATGTGCCGATGATGGAATAATACAAACATCTCTATGTGTATCTCCACGATCTAAATGGTATGCACGAATGACCATAAGACCAGCATATTCGCCAGTTGCTCCTGAGTTTGGTTGTACACTTGTTGCAGCAAATCCAGTTATTTTACTAATGTCTTCCGATAGTTCGCCAATAAGTTCGTGGTAACCCATTACTTGATCTTTTGGAGCAAATGGATGAATATTACCAAGCTCTACCCAACTAAGTGGTAACATAGAGGTAGCAGAGTTTAATTTCATTGTACATGAGCCTAGCGAAATCATAGATCTATTAAGAGATATGTCTCTGTTTTCAAGGCGTTTGATGTAACGCATGATTTCTGTTTCACTGTGATATGAGTTGAAAGCTTTTTGTTCTAAGAATTTATCTTGTCTAGCAAATTCAGCTGGAATTTCGAAGCTCATATCTACTTTCGATAATGGTGCAAAGTTTTTATTATTTGCTTTTGCAAAAATATCGAGTATGCTATTAATTTCATCTAAACTGATAACTTCGTCAGTACTTAAACTAATAAGATTGTCCGAAATATAATTTAGATTTATTTGTTTAGTTAAAGCAAGATCTTTAATATCGTTAGCTTTAACATTGTTTGGTAATTCGATATGAAGAGTGTCGAATATATTATTGTATTTGATAGAATATCCAAGTTTTGTAAGTTCTGAAGCTAAATTTTTTGCAGAAACATAAATATTTGTAGCAATATTTTTCATTCCTTGAGGACCATGAAAAACAGCATACATACCAGCCATTATTGCCATTAGAGCTTGTGCAGTACAGATGTTAGATGTTGCTTTTTCGCGTTTGATATGCTGTTCTCTTGTTTGTAGCGACATTCTTAGAGCTTGGTTTCCATATCTGTCGACACTAACACCAATAATACGACCTGGCATACTTCTTTTGTATTTATCAAATGTAGCAAGGTATGCAGCGTGTGGCCCACCAAATCCCATAGGAATCCCTAGGCGTTGAGTAGATCCAACAGCAATATCAGCACCCCAAGTAGCAGGAGATTCAATTAATGTAAGAGACATAATATCTGCAACAGCAGTAACTAGAACTTCAGCAGCATGAGCTTTTTCTGTAAATGCTTTATAGTTGTTTATTTTACCACTTGCAGCTGGGTATTGAAGAATAGCACCAAAAGTTTTATCAGTAAATTCGTATTCATCGTATTTTCCAATAATAACTTTAACGCCTAGAGGTTCTGCGCGAAGTTTAATAACATCAATAATTTGACAATAAACATCTTCGTCAATAAAAACTTCATTTTTATTTTCTTTAACAGCTGTTCTAGAGCGAGCACCTAACATCATATTCATTGCCTCAGCCGCCGCCGAACCTTCGTCAAGAAGCGAGCAGTTAGCAATTTCCATTCCTGTTAATTCAGTAATAACAGTTTGGTAATTAAGTAGAGCTTCTAATCTTCCTTGACTAATTTCTGCTTGATATGGAGTGTATGAAGTATACCATCCTGGATTTTCAAAAATATTTCTAAGAATTACAGATGGAGTAGCGGTACCATAATATCCTTGACCAATAAATGATCTATAAACTTTATTTTTAGATACAATATTTTTAACTTTATTTAAATATTCGTATTCGCTGATAGCTTCGCTAATATCTATAGGTTTTTTTAATTTGATAGAACTTGGAACTATTTGATCAATTAATTCGTCCATTGAAGAGACTCCTAATTTTTCTAACATGAGTTTGCATTCTAACTCGTTGGGTCCAATGTGTTTTGGAGAAAATTCTTGTTTTATCATTTTTATAAATTTTATAGTTTTATTTTAAAATTTTTATCAAAAAATTACTTATGTAATTCGAGCGTAAAAGTAATTATTTTTTAGAACTCTTGTATAGATATTTTATATATCTTCGGCACTTCAAAATTTTTTAAAAATAAACTTGTTTTTTGAGCAGTGAACAATAAAAAACGCTAATATGCGTTTGTGTATAGTTTAGAGATGAATTGATGAGATTAAAAAGAATAATATATGTAGTATTGCTTTTAACTGTTGCATTATCAAGTACAAGTTTTGCCCAAGAGCGCAGGTTAAAAAAGATAGACGAAATATTTGACTCAGGAGAATATTATCGAGCTGTACGTGCGTATACATCGTTAGTTAAAAAAATAGAAAATAAATCGGATAGAAATGAGATTTATTACAAAATTGGGGAAGGGTATTTTAAAATTGGAATGTATAAGAAAGCAAGGTCTAATTTTAGAAGATCAGCAAAATCTACAGAATATCAAGCAATGTCTAAACTATATCTTGCTGAGATAGAAATTCAGCAGGGTAATTATGAAGATGCACTAGAAATTTATACCGAAATATTGGAGGCATTTCCTCAAGATACACTAGCTTTGAGGGCTATAGAGTCTGTAAATTTATCAATTCAATGGCAAGAGATACCAACAAGATTTATAATTGAAAAGGCAGACCATATTAATTCAAAAGGAAATGATTTCAGCCCAACAGTTCATGAGAAAAATAATCATGACCATATATATTTTAGTTCGACACGTGATGAGGCAAAAGGTAAGAAGTCGAGCGGAATTACGGGAACGAAATTTTCTGATTTGTTTGTCGTAAAATTAGATAGAAAACAAGAATGGACAGATGCAGAACCTTTAGATTCGTTAAATACAATATATGACGAAGGATCTCCGTGTATTTTTGATGAGGGTAGGCAGTTTTATTTCACTTCGTGTACATCGGAGAAAGGAAAAAAACTTGGCTGCCAGATTTTTCAGGCCGAGAAAGTTGAAGGTGAGTGGATGAACCCAACAAATACAGGTATTGTTCCCGACTCGGTTTCTATTGGTCACCCTACGGTTTCAGCCGACGGGCAGACGGTATATTTTTCTGCACGTATGCAAGGAGGCTACGGAGGAGCAGATATTTGGTATTCTATAAAAGAAGGAGATGTCTGGTCTAAACCCAAAAACATGGGACAGGCAATAAACTCTAAGGGAGATGAATTATTCCCATTTATGCGAACAGATAGTACTTTCTTTTATTCCTCGACAAAACACCCAACAATGGGTGGTCTAGATATTTTTATTGCGACAATGGACGAAAAAGGACGTTGGGAGTCTGAAAATATGAAACCTCCGTTTAGTAGCAATGGAAATGATTTTGGAATTTATTATTATGCCAAAGAAGATAAAGGATATTTTACTTCTGACCGTAAAGGTTCGAAGGGAGAAGATATTTATTTTTTCGTGAAACCACCGTTACAATTCAATTTGTTAGGAATAGTTAAAGAC
>CAYJBL010000219.1:0-3505 GCA_964368115.1 uncultured Bacteroidales bacterium | reverse complement strand
AGTCCCATTTTTTTCAAGTGCTAAAATATCTTTTTGTTCCATTTGCATAATTGCAGCCGAAACTTGTTTCATTATTTTACCAAATTTTGGACCTAATACTTTAAAGTTTGCTTTAATTTTTTTCACTAATACATCTGAACTATCTGATAATAGCTCAATAGTTTTAATATTAGTTTCTATTTTTATTATTTGTTCTACTTTTTTTATCTGATCTACAAAACTATCGTCTATTATCGGAATAATTATCTTCTGTAGTGGCTGCCTTACTTTAATGCTCACTTTACGTCTCAAACTCAATATCATAGATGAAATACTTTGAGCCATCTGCATTCTTTCTTCCAACATTTTATCGATATACTGATGGTTAACCTCAGGAAAGTATGCTAGATGAACAGATTTGTAGTCTTCCTTCTTTGTTACTGCATTTAAATCGCGATACAAACTATCCATGTAAAATGGAGCTATCGGTGAGGCTATTTTTGCTATTGTCATCAAGCAAGTATAAAGAGTTTGATAAGCCGATATCTTATCTGTATCATACTCTCCTCCCCAATATCTTTTACGTCCTAAACGCACATACCAGTTACTTAAATGATCTATAACAAATTCTTGTATTAATCTTCCTGCTTTTGTGTTTTCGTAATTCTCATAACTATCTTCAACTTCAGCAACAAGCGTGTTCAACAGACTCAAAATCCAACGATCTAATTCTGGTCTATCATTAAATTCTATATCATTCTCTTTATACGTAAATTTGTCAATATTAGCATATAAAGCAAAGAAATTATATGTATTATATAAAGTTCCAAAGAATTTACGTTTTGCTTCGTCAACACCTAAAATATCGAATTTCAAATTATCCCAAGCTTGCGCATTTGTAATCATATACCATCTTAAAGCATCTGCACCATATTCATCCATTGTTGTAAATGGATCTACTGCATTTCCTAGACGTTTCGACATTTTATTGCCATCTTTATCCAATACTAATCCGTTAGAGATAATATTTTTAAATGCAACTGAATCTGAAATCATTGTCGAAATAGCATGTAATGTAAAAAACCATCCTCTAGTTTGATCAACACCTTCTGCAATAAAATCTGCTGGAAAAAGACCGCTTAAATTATTAGCGTTTTCAAATGGCCAATGCCACTGCGCGTATGGCATCGCTCCAGAATCGAACCAAACGTCTATTAGATCTGATTCTCTATGCATTTTCTTTCCTGTATCCGAAACTAAAACTATTTCATCAACATCAGGGCGATGCAAATCTATCTTATTATAATTATCTGCACTAAAATCATTTGCAACAAAACCTTCCCAGATATGTGAATCCATAAAACCTGCTTCTACAGATTTTGTAATTTCATTCATCAAATCTTCTACAGAACCAATACATTTTCGTTCACTACCATCTTCGGTACTCCAAATAGGCAGTGGTGTTCCCCAGTATCTCGAACGGCTTAAATTCCAATCTACTAAATTTTCGAGCCATTTTCCAAATCTTCCTTCTCCAATATTCTTTGGCTTCCAATTTATAGTTTTATTTAGCTCAATTAATCTATCTTTTACTGCTGTAGTTTTAATAAACCACGAGTCTAATGGATAGTATAAAATAGGTTTATCTGTTCTCCAACAATGCGGATAACTATGAACATATTTTTCTATTTTAAAAGCTTTATCTTGTTGCTTTAACATTACAGCTATATCAATATCAGCTGTTGTTTCTGAATTATTATTTTCTGTATCGTACTCATTCTTTACAAACCTTCCTGCAAAATCGGAATAAGTATTTTGATTTACATACTTCTCAACAAACTCTATATTTAGATCTTCAATTCTAAAAAATCTACCTTGTTTGTCAACCATTGGAACAAGATTATTATCTTTATCTTCAAGTATCATTGCTACTATTCCTGCCACCTTTGCTACGCGAGCATCGTCAGCACCAAAAGTTGGAGCAATATGTACAATACCAGTTCCGTCTTCAGTTGTAACATAGTCGCCTTCAATAACCCTAAATGCGTCACCTTGAGGCTGTATCCAATTTATTAGCTGTTCATACGAGATTCCTGCTAACTCTTTCCCACTATATTCTCCTAAAATTACATATGGTATATTTTTATCTCCTTGCTTGTATTCATTAAAATCTAAATTCTCTGCATCTTGTTTAAAATATGCTGATAATCTATCTTTACAAAGTATAACTGTTATTTGTGAACCAGAATATGGATTAAATGTTTTTACTTTCACATATTTAATTGATGGCCCAACAGCTAATGCTGTATTTGAAGGTAATGTCCATGGTGTTGTTGTCCAAGCCATCATGTAAAGCTCTGTATCAACACCTTCGAAAAGTTTATCCGAAGCGGAATTTTTATCAATTTTAAATAAAGACACAACAGTTGTATCTTTTACATCTTTATAACAGCCTGGTTGATTTAATTCATGCGTACTTAATCCTGTTCCTGCTGCTGGCGAATATGGCTGAATTGTATAACCTTTATACAATAAATCTTTATCATACAACTTCTTAAGAAGATGCCAAACAGTTTCGATATATCTATTATCATAAGTAATATATGGCTTTTCCATATCTACCCAATAACCCATTTGTTCGGTCAACTCTTCCCATAAACCTGTATACTTCATTACTTCTTTCCTACAAGTATTGTTGTACTCTTTTACAGAAATTGTTTTTCCTATATCTTCTTTTGTGATTCCTAAAGTTTTTTCTACTCCCAATACTACTGGTAAACCATGAGTATCCCAACCTGCTTTACGATCTACTTTATATGCTTTTAGTGTTTTATAACGACATACAACGTCTTTTATCGAACGTGCCATCACATGATGAATACCTGGTGTGCCATTTGCAGACGGAGGTCCTTCAAAGAAAATAAATGGCTTACACGACTTTCTTGTTTCAATACTTTGTACAAACGTATCCTCTGCCTTCCATAATTCTTTTATCTCTTTGTTAATTCTAGATAAATCCAACTGCTTATACTCTCGAAATTTCGTATCCATTTTTCTTCTTTTTTTATAATCCCGCAAATATATATTTATAGATATAATTTTCCAAATTGAATATTTAGTTTTTTAGCTGGGCCGATTTGAGTACTAAATGTAGTTTTTCTATAAAAAAATTATTAGTGTCCGATAAAACATTTTGAATGCTACAAAAAATTAGGGCTTATATTCCGATTTGGATATAAGCCCTTTTTGATATAATTTTGCTTTCCCACAAAATAAAATTTCATCATGGGCAAAAGTACACATACCAACGGACACTAATAAATGTAAATATCTTAATAATGCAAAGCATTTGCTCGCTTACGCTTTACAATGCGCCAGATAATGAAAATTAAACCTGATAACAAAACTAAAAATACGCCCACTAACAGAAATCTACTAAATTCTGTCTTAGGAAGAATAACAACTTCAAAAGGATTTTCCTCACCAATATAAATGCCATTTTCTATAAGTTCTAATGCTTTATTTA
>CAYJBL010000218.1:749-3510 GCA_964368115.1 uncultured Bacteroidales bacterium | reverse complement strand
TAACGAGCTATATTAGAACTAAGTAATAATAACAATATTAAGTGCAAAATTTCAATTAGTAGAATTTTGCACTTTTTTATTTTATGCGCTCAAGAGTGTAGTACGTATAAGCTGGCTCACAATCTAAATGCTCTTCAGTAAAAGTAATGTCCCATTCCTGCATATTAAGTTCAGGAAAAAATACATCAGCTTCGTATGGTTTGTGAACTTTTGTAAGGTGAATTTTATTGCTTAATGGTAGAAATTGTTCGTAAATTGTTCCTCCGCCAATAATAAAGTTAATTTTACTAGAGTCAATAATGTTGTGTAGAGATTCAATACTATCAACAACTTCTGCTCCATGAAGATTTTCATTGTCACCTTGAGATGTCAAAACAATATTTCTACGATTTGGTAGTGGACGCCTAGGGAATGATTCATATGTTTTTCTTCCCATGATTATATTATGTCCTGTTGTTATACTTTTGAATCGTTTTAGATCTTCGGAAATATGCCACAGTAGGTCATTATCTTTTCCGATAGCGTTATTTTCGGCAACTGCAACTATAATTGTAAAATCCATAATATCAAATATTTATTAAATAGAAACTTCTCCTTTGATGTGAGGATGTGGTTCGTAATTTATTAATTCAAAATCTTCGTATTTAAAATCAAAAACATTTTTGACGTTTGGGTTAATCTTCATAGTCGGAAGTTGTTTTGGAGAACGAGAAATTTGTAATTCCACTTGTTCAATGTGATTTAGATATATGTGAGCATCTCCAAATGTATGAATAAATTCACCTAATTCTAAATTACAAACTTGAGCAACCATCATACAAAGAAGGGCATATGACGCAATGTTGAAAGGAACCCCTAAGAATAGGTCTGCACTTCGCTGATATAATTGGCAAGATAGTTTGTTGTCTGCTACATAAAATTGGAATAAAGAGTGGCAAGGAGGGAGGGCCATATTATCAATGTCAGCAACATTCCATGCTGATACAATATGTCTACGAGAATTAGGATTATTTTTTAGACCTTCGATAAGTTGTTTTATTTGGTCAATTGTTTCACCATTTGGGCATTGCCACGATCTCCATTGATAGCCATATACATGACCTAAATCACCATTTTCATCAGCCCACTCATCCCAGATACCGACACCATTATCATTTAAATATTTAATGTTAGTGTCGCCTTTTAAAAACCATAAGAGTTCGTGAATAATAGAACGTAAATGAATTTTTTTTGTTGTGATGCAAGGAAAACCATCATTAAGATTAAATCTCATTTGATATCCGAATATACTTATTGTGCCAGTACCAGTTCGGTCTATTTTTTTTACACCAGTGTTTTTAACGTATTTTAATAAATCTAAATATTGTTGCATAAAATTTATATTATCATTCCAACCATTGTAGCAGAAGCTAATGATGCTAGCGTACCACCTAGTAATGCACGCATACCGAATTCGGATAATTGTTTTCTTTTACTAGGAGCAAGAAGACCAATTCCACCAATTTGTATTCCAATTGAGGCAAAATTTGCAAATCCGCATAACATATATGTGGCCATAATTATTGATTTTTGTTCGGCAAAAGCATTAGTCGCTTTTAGTTCGGCGAGACTAAGGTATCCGATAAATTCGCTCATAATTAGTTTTTCTCCAACTAATTGTCCAACTAAAGTAATGTCTTCTGTGCAAACGCCTAACAGCCAGACTATAGGTGCAAATATGTACCCTAAAATAAGTTCTAGTGATAAACCAGAGTGTTGCCCATTTGTAAGTTCAGTAATTATTGGATTTAAGCTTGTCCAATCTCCAATTTTTACTACAATAAAATTAAACATTGCAATTAAAGCAGTAAACACTAACAACATTGCAGCAATATTAGCAGCAAGTTTTAAGCCTTCAGTTGTTCCATTAGATATTGCGTCTAAGAAATTAGCTCCAACTTTATTTTTAGATATTACGACGTCTTTTTGAATTTCTTCAGTTTGAGGAAATAATATTTTTGAAATAACAACAGCTCCTGGTGCTGCCATAACAGACGCGGCTAAGAGATGTTTCGCAAATTCAAGTCGCATTGCAGGATCTTCGCCACCAAGAAAGCCTATATAGGCAGCAAGTACGCCGCCAGCAACGGTTGCCATGCCGCCAATCATAACTAGCAATATTTCAGATTTATTCATATTGTCTAGATATGCTTTGACCATAAGAGGAGATTCGGTTTGTCCAAGAAAAATATTGCCAGCAACAGACAAGCTTTCTGCACCGCTAATTTTTAAGGCTTTTGTCATTATCCACGCTAATACGTAAACAATTTTTTGAATAATGCCCAGATAAAATAATACACTTGTTAGTGCTGAGAAAAATATTATTGTTGGAAGTATTTGAAATGCAAATATATACCCGTATGTGCTAGTGTCCATTAATCCTCCAAGAAGAAATTCTGCACCTATGCTTGAGAAATTTAAAATTTTGACAAAAATTTTCCCTACAAATTCGAATACTGTTTGAATAAATGGAACTTTAAGAACTCCAATTGCTAAGACAAATTGAGTTCCCAAACCAATACCCACAATTCGCCAAGATATTCTTCTTCTATTGGCACTGAATAGCCACGCAATAAAAACAATAACAAGCATACCAAGTATTCCTCGCAAGATAGATTCAAATGAAAATCCAACTGGAGTATAAGCTGTTTTGCTCAATGTTACTATTTTGTTATTGACCTGTATAGAGATAGAGTCATTTGTGAAAATATTAATATTTGCA
>CAYJBL010000218.1:0-711 GCA_964368115.1 uncultured Bacteroidales bacterium | reverse complement strand
TATGATGAGAAAGTCATTTGATTTAAAATCGTAAATAGTTTTTGTTTCTTCAGATATATTATACCACTTACCATTAAGCGAGAAATTTTTATTCTCATTAGCATATCCATAAATTACTAAAAAAATACCACAAAGTAGTGTGAAAATATTTTTCATGTTTATTTATTTTCTCGTTTATTTATTTCTTCTTTAATGATAGCTGCGAGTTCGTAGTTTTCAGAATTAATTGCTTCTGATATAGCATGTTGTAATTCATTAATACTTAATTCAGATAATGTATCTTTATTAAAAGTATTTTCGCAATAGTTACTAGGGAATTCGGCGCCGCTATTAGTTTGTAATTCAGCAATATCAATATCACATCCAGCTTTTTTTATTACATCTTTTGTTTTAAAAATTGGGATTTCAAATGTAAGAATAAATACTTCATTAAGCTTTATTTGAAAGTTGCTTGCTAATTTATTGAATATGTCGTGCATAAGCGGGCGAGGAGGTAATATATAATATCTAGGATCTTCTAAAGCGATCATGTTTTCTATTGCAAGCGCTTCTATTTCGTTAATGATTATTGGGATTTTAATATTGCTATTTTCTACCGATAATATTAATATTATTGTTCTGTCACTAAACTGACCTTCAAATATTTTTGGTGATTCTAGTCTGATTTTATCCATTGAAGATATTTTTCACAAATATAAAGTAAGTATATTA
>CAYJBL010000217.1:3282-3515 GCA_964368115.1 uncultured Bacteroidales bacterium | reverse complement strand
ACTTATAATTACGATTTTCTTATAGAATATTTTTCTATTTTCACATCTGACTCTTGGGATTCATTTTTATATTTTTCAAAAGATTTTGATGAAGCCCACGATTCTCAATGGATAAATTCGTATGAAAAATTAAGACATACTCTCTTGATCGCTGAAAATATTTTAAGTAAATATCCGAATTCTAATACGTCTAAACTTGTAACTCCTAACTATCTAATTGGTTTATTAGACTA
>CAYJBL010000217.1:0-3272 GCA_964368115.1 uncultured Bacteroidales bacterium | reverse complement strand
GAGGCTCTGAAATTTCATATTCTTTTTTTGGAAATAATGGGGACAAAGTTTCTGATGACGCTCTTAATAGTATAAAAATATTTATCCAAGAAAATAAATCATCCATAGCATACGATTTAGTTTTATCATGTTACACATACTTAAGCGAAAATAATTTTATGACTGGTACTGAGTATAGAAAACATGCCAACAATCAATACGAGGATTTCCTAAAACAGAATAATCTATCAATGTACTAAAATGCTTTAACTACAAACTATATTATCGACTAATACATCTACACATTCCAACATTTTTATTTTTGAAATATAGATATGAAAATTATTTTTGTGAAGTTTTGCGACTAATTAAGTTTTAATATAAAACGAACATGAAAAAAACAACATATCTAATATTATTTTTATTGTGCTTCTCACAATTCATGTCTTCGCAAAACGATACAAGTAAGTTTATACTATACGATTTTAGTTTCTTATTTAACGATGGCATATATACAAATTTCGATGATTTCAAATCAAATAATCCAATTCCTATAGAATCTATAATTTCTCCAAACTGTGCTAGCGAAGATATTTTTTCATGTATCGACACCGCTAGTTTTATTAAATACAACGATGGATATGGTATAATAAAAGAAATAAATATCAACGAAATATGGGGCTATAGCAAAAATGGAAAACCATATAAATATTGGGATGATAAATTCTATTTAATCCCTATTATCGGTACTATATCGCATTTTGCTGCAAACATTAAGGTTTTAAATACATATAATTCGCCATACTCCTACTCCTTATACGGAAGCTACTCTGCGGTAAGTGTCCCTATTGGTAAGACTTATGAATCCGAAGAATTACATTTTTTCATTATAGATATGAACGACGGAACAATTATGAATTATACTAGAGAAAATGTAGAAATGCTACTAAAACGAGATTCTGAAATTTATGAAAATTTCATGAAACTAAGCAAAAGAAAGAGAAATAAAGAAATGTTTCAATATGTAAATACTTACAATAAAAAACATAGATTATACATTCAAAAATAAATATCCAGTAATAATAATGACCTATAACGAAGTATTGGAATTCATGTTCAGCTCTCTGCCCATGTATCAGCGAATTGGAAAAGCTGCATATAAATCAGATTTGACAACAACTATCTTACTTGACAATAAATTTAATAATCCTCATCGTAATTTTAAATCGATACACATTGCTGGAACAAATGGAAAAGGTTCTGTTGCTCATAGCATTGCATCAATTTTACAAGAAGCAGGATACAAAACAGGTCTGTACACATCGCCTCATCTGATAGATTACCGCGAAAGAATAAAAATTGATGGGCAAATAATAGAAAAAGAGTTTGTTAGACGCTTTATTTGTGATAATATTGATATTATCAAAGATATTGAACCTTCTTTTTTTGAAATGTCAGTCGCTCTTGCTTTTGAATATTTTTCTTCCCAGAAAGTAGATATTGCAGTAATCGAAGTTGGTATGGGCGGTAGACTCGATTCTACAAATATTATCACTCCCGACCTATCAATTATTACAAATATTGGATTCGATCATACTCAATTTCTTGGAAATAGCTTAGATAAAATCGCTACTGAAAAAGCAGGAATTATTAAACAAAATATCCCTGTAATTATCGGAGAAACTCATAATGAAACAGAAAGCACATTTATTAATATCGCGAAAGAGAAAAAAGCCGAAATAAGTTTTGCTGATTCAACTTACAAAATAAATAAAGTACAACAAAATTCAAACTATACCGCGGAATCAAACAATCAAATAATCGAAATTGATTTTGCCTTAAAGGGATTATGTCAGCAGAAAAACCTTGCAACTATACTATGTTCAATCGATAAACTTAGATCTATTGGTTATAATATCACAGATATTGCAATTAAGAATGGCTTAAAAAATGTTATTAAAAATACGCACCTACAAGGACGCTGGCAAACGATCTCCCTCTCTCCACTGACAGTTTGTGATACTGCGCACAATTGCGAAGGATTACAATATACAATGAAACAAATCTCTGAACTGACTTTCGACAAACTTCATATCGTAATTGGTTTTGTAAATGATAAAAATATAGATAAAGCTATCTCATTATTTCCTAAAAATGCAATTTACTATTTTACTCAGGCCTCTATTCCACGAGCAATATGCTCTGCTGAATTAAAAGAAATTTGCAGAAAGTACGACTTGATCGGAAATGCTTTCCCTAATATCTCTTCAGCTTTTTGCGCTGCAAAACAAAATGCAAATAGCAAAGATTTAATTTTTATTGGTGGAAGTACATTTGTAGTAGGTGATTTTTTGAAAGAAATTAAGGATATATAATTCTGACATTAAGACAAATGCAAAATTTATTAAAAAAATATCGAAAAATATTTGGCAGGAATAAAAATTAAGCCTACATTTGCAGACCTAATTTTAGGAGAAAGTTCTTAAATAGTGTAAATTTAAATAACGGGAGCTTAGCTCAGCTGGTTCAGAGCACCTGCCTTACAAGCAGGGGGTCACTAGTTCGAATCTAGTAGTTCCCACAAAAGCCTCACATTAGTGAGGCTTTTTGTTTATAATTACTTTATATTTGTCTACTCATAAATTAAAAGAAAAATATTATGTCAAAAAATAAAAAACTTATTATTTTCATTGCATGCGCATGTATTACTGGAGTAGTAACATCAAAAATATTATTTCTAACTCCTTCTTCACTTTTCTCTCAAGAAAAAGATAGTGTTAAGCTAATCAACGAACAAATAACACCAACATATGGTGATATTCACTATGAAGTTATCGCCCCCCCAATTCCAGAAAAACTTGATTTTTGTGGAGAGGCCGTACCTCTACAATATTTTGATGTAAAAGAATCATTAGACCAAGAACTAATTGTAAATACTTTCAGACATTCGTCTACAATTACATACATTAAAAAGGCAAGTAGATATTTTCCTGAGATAGAAAGGATACTAAAGAAAAATAATATTCCAGATGACATGAAATATTTATGTGTTGCAGAATCTGGAATGTTGAATGTAATTAGTCCTGCAGGGGCTACTGGTTTTTGGCAAATCATGAAAAGAACTGCTATCGAACACGGTCTACAAGTAAATAAAAATATTGACGAAAGATACGACTATATTAAATCTGCCGAAAAAGCATGTGAATACCTACAAGATGCTTATAATCGCTTTGATAGCTGGACCCTAGCAGCTGCTTCATATAATATGGGTATGGGTGGTCTACGAAATTCTT
>CAYJBL010000216.1:1614-3536 GCA_964368115.1 uncultured Bacteroidales bacterium | reverse complement strand
TTAGCTTCTACTCTCAATGGATCAATATTTCCGATACTTATTAATATGTTATATTTCTTTGAATATTCAGCAGCGATTTCTTTTGCTTTTGCATAATCTCCATTCACACGCATTACTTGCTGACCAAAAGCGCTTATTGTTGCTTCAGAAGCTTTTAGTGCATTATTTGGAATAAAAATAGAACAATTCACTCCTGCAATAGAAAGATATCTTGCATATGCAGTTGCTGTATTTCCTGTCGAAGCCACGCAATATTGCTCTATTCCATGTTCTTTGAAAACACTTGCAGCTAAAGATGCAGCAACATCCTTAAATGTACCTGTTCCTCCATTCTGGTCGTTTCTACATACATAGACTTTTATATCTAGTCCATATTTCTCTTTTGCAAAAGTTTCTAAAAAATCCCAATTTTGAATATCTACAGCACCTTCTTTTCTTGTTACAATATTGTCTCTATCGTTTAGTGGTAAATAATAAAAATATTGCCAAAAACTACTTGGATTTCCTTTCATTATTAGAGGTAATTCGCTATAATCACTATTATACCATATCTCTGAATAATTACTTCCACATTTCGCACATTTTTGTTCGTTTGTAAACCACTCTTGAAAATCTAATGTTTCATGATCACATTTTACGCACTTCAAATAGTACTTTCTTTTCTCTTCCATCAAATAATTGTATTAATCAATTTTCATTGATTGCATTTCGTCTGTATTATATTCTCCTTTGTCAAGTTTTTCTTTAATTTTCTTGAAAACTTCTATAGTTTGATTTACATCATCCATTGTATGTGCTGCTGTTGGAATCAATCTTAACATCAATACACCTTTCGGCACGACAGGATATACAACAATTGAACAGAATACGTTATGATTTTCTCTCAAATCAACAACTATGTTTGTCCCCTCTGGAACGCTACCGCTAAAATATACTGGTGTTACAGGTGATTCTGTATTTCCAATGTTAAAACCATTTTCGATTAAACCTTTTTGTAAAGCCCCAGAAATTTCCCACAATTTATTTTTATGCTCTGGTTCGTTCATCAACATATCTAATCTTTTTAATGCACCAATTACCATAGGCATTGGTAATGATTTTGCAAATATTTGTGAACGCATAGTATATTTCAATGCATCAACAATATCTTTATCAGCAGCAACAAAAGCACCAATCCCTGCCATTGATTTTGCAAAAGTTGAGAAATATACATCTATTTCATCCTGTAATTCAAAATGTTCACCAGTACCTGCTCCTGTTTTCCCCATTGTTCCAAATCCATGAGCATCGTCAACTAACAATCTGAAATTATATTTTTTACGTAAAGCAACTATCGCTGGAAGATTTCCTAAATCGCCTGCCATACCAAAAACACCTTCTGTAATTACTAAAATACCGCCGCCATTTTCTTCTGCACGCTTTTCAGCAAATTTCAACATTTTTTCACATCTTTCGATATCATTATGAGGAAAAACAAAACTTTTCCCTCCTTTAGCTTTGTGAAGGAAAATACCATCCATGATACATGCATGTGACTCAGAATCATATACAATCACATCATTTCTATTTGCCATTACATCAACAATTGAAACCATTCCTTGGTAACCATAATTCAATAAAAACGAAGCTTCTTTCCCTACAAATTTAGCTAATTTATTTTCTAATTCAGCATGAAATTTTGTTTGTCCAGACATAATTCTAGCTCCCATAGGATATGCCATTCCATACTGTGCAGCTGCATCTGCATCTGCTTTTCTTACTTCTGGATGATTTGCTAAACCAAGGTAATTATTTAAACTCCAATTTAAAACTTCTTTGCCATGAAATTTCATACGTGGAGCGATTTCTCCTTCTAATTCAGGAAACATAAAATAACCTTCTGCTTTTTGTTGGTATTGTCCTAATGGCCCTCTAGCACTTTT
>CAYJBL010000216.1:0-1604 GCA_964368115.1 uncultured Bacteroidales bacterium | reverse complement strand
ATCATAGTTTTATTATTATAAATTTATGCTACAAAATAAATATAAATAAACAGAATTACACAAATCTTAATCTATTTTTTTTAGTTTCAAATTGTTAATATCATCTATACAGAAACATAAGATAGATAAATAAAAAAGCTTGCTATTAAAAATCTTAACAGCAAGCTTTATTTATTATAATACAAACTTTTAATATATTTACATACAATCAGTCTTTAATCTACGCTTTAAGCGCAATATTGACACTGTTGATTGTAATTCTATATTCTTATGCGTAACCATGATAAAAGTTTTAGAATCTACTTGCTTTGCGAGACGTTCTATAAGCAAATTTTCTGTTTCTTTATCTAATGCTGAACTTGGCTCGTCTAATAAAACAATATTTCCTTTTTGCAGTAAAGCTCTTGCGATAGCTATCCGCTGTGCTTCACCCTCACTCAATCCTTCACCAAATTCTCCACAATATGTATCTAAACCATTTGGCAAAGTATACACAAAATCTGCAACAGCCACATGTATTGCATTTTTTATTTCTTCATCGCTTGCTGTCGGATTTACAACTAATAGATTTTCGCGAATTGTTCCACTATTAAGCGAATTGCCTTGTGGTACATAAATAAAATTTTGCCTCACTTCTTTGGAAGATGGATAAAATGAATCTGAACTATATATTCCTACTTTTCCCTCATGTGGTTGCAATATTCCAAGCATTAAGCGAATTAATGTACTTTTTCCTGATCCAGTTTCTCCCATTATTACATTAAATGTATTTGGTTTAAAGTCATAATTAATTTCTTTTAGCACAAAATGTCCCTCAGAATCTGGATAAGTAAAACCTAATTTATCAAGTCTAACTCCTAATTTATCATTTATGAAATTCCCTCTATCTTCATTAATACCATCAGCATCAAATATATTAACAATTTCTGATAAACGTTCAACTGCAACCATCGTATTTGACAAGCCTGAAACTCTACCTCCGATTTCAACTATTGGCCGTTGAACATGTCCAACCAATTGTAAGAATGCTGTTAATGCACCAAAACTTATTACTCCATCCATAATTGAATTTGCTCCCCAAAGAAAAGTGAGCAAATAACCTGCAGAAAATCCTATTTGTATAACAGTTCTTGAATATATACTGTAGCGCGCTCTACGTAAAGTTTGACTAAACAATTTAGAGTTTATTTCTACAAACTTATCTGATACTCTTTCTACAACACTCAGTGAACTAATTATCACTCTCCTTAAAAGATTTTCTTGTAAATAAGACGAATTTTGACTTTCTAATTCTCTTAGAGCGTGTGTTTCTTTTCGCATTATGCGTATATATATTTTGCTTAATAACAAAACAATTGGCATAATTGCAACAAGAGCAATTGCTATCTGCCAATTTATTGTACAAACAAAATATATTGCTGCAGTTAAATGAACAATTGTAATTATTAAACCTGGAAAATTTATCGCTATTGCATTGCAAATATTTTGAAGATCCCCTTCTGATCTATTTACCAAATCTCCTGTGTGATATTTTGACCGCCCATTCCATTCTCCTTCAAGCAGTAATTTGAATGTTCTATTTTTTAGATCTCTACGTATTTTAG
>CAYJBL010000215.1:0-3589 GCA_964368115.1 uncultured Bacteroidales bacterium | reverse complement strand
AGGTACGATCATAAGCATTACAGCAGGTTTGCCATTTACTTTAAGTAGGCTTCTTGTATCTTCTGGTCCTAGTTCTGCGTATCCAATATCTTTAAGTCTAACAACTTTATTTGCATGTTCTTTAATTATTAAATCGTTAAATTCTTGAGGTGTAGACATTAGCCCAAGTGTTCTGATAGATAATTCAATAGAGTTTCCTTCAATTCTCCCAGAAGGTAATTCTACATTCTCGTTATCAATAGCTCGTTTAACATCAATAGGAGTAATTCCATAACCAGTCATTTTATCAGGGTTGAGCCATATTCGCATTGAATATCGTTGTCCCCATATACCGACGCTACTAACATCAGAGATTGTTTGTAATCTTTCTTTTAATGTTAATTCGGCAATTTCTGTTAACTGCATTAATGAGTATTTATCGCCGCCAATAACAATGCGAATAATTGGGTCGGCATCTGCATCGGCTTTAGAAATAGTAGGAGGGTCGCAGTCTTTTGGTAAAAAACGTTGTGCTCTCGAAACTTTATCTCTAACGTCATTGGCTGCTCGCTCCATATCTACGTCGAGTTCAAATTCAACAGTTATTTGTGCCCAGCCTTGCATACTCATGCTCGATAGAGATCTTATGCCTGGAATACCGTTAATGTTTTGTTCAAGTGGTTCTGTAATTTGGTTCATCATTACATCGGCATTTGCTCCTGGATAACTAATGCTTACCGAAATTATAGGTTTATCGACACTCGGAAATTCACGCACACCTAGCGAGGAGTAACCAATATAACCAAATATTAAGATGATTATTACAGTTACTGTCGAGAGTACTGGCTTGCGAATACTTAATTCTGATACATTCATTTCGGATTAATTAAGTTGATTTATTTTTACATTTAATCCGTGGCGCATTTGCATCATGCCAGTAGTTATTATCGTATCTCCGACTGAAAGACCTGATAATATTTCTACTTTCGATTCTGTGCGCATACCAATCTCCACTTTTACGGCTTCGGCAATGCCATTTTTGTATCTATATACTAAGTCGTTACCAACTTCGGAAATCATCGCATGACTAGGGACTGCTATTGCGTCTTCTTTTTTATCTAAATTGATATGGACATTGACAAAACGTCCAGGGTTTAGTGCCCCTGTTTTATTGTTAAAGATAGCTCGCGCTGTTTGTGTCTTGATCTCTGAGTCAATATTTGGATCTACGGCATAAATTTCTGCTTCAAATTTTTCTGATATTCCATCAACTGAGAATAAAATTGACGTTCCTTTTTTTATCGCATTAGAGTATCGTTCGGGGTATGAAAAATCAATTTTTATAGGTCTTGTTTTTGTTAAATTAGCTAATGATACACCTGGAGAAGCGTATGCGCCAACGCTTACGTTCCGCAATCCTATTGTTCCACTAAACGGAGCTCGCATCTCGGTAAGCGATATTTGTGTTTTTACTAAGTCTATGCTTGCTTGTAACTTAAGTAAATCTGTAGACACAATGTCATACGCTTCCTGACTGATAGCATCCTTCTCCAATAATGTCGCTTGTCTATATACTCTAGAATTTGCTAATGGCAACTCAGCTTCCAATTTTTTTAACTCTGCTTGTAGAGGAGCATCGTTTATCTTTGCTAATAAATCTCCTTTGTTGACATACGTGCCTTCTTTGAAATATATTGCAATAATTTTTCCAGAGGTTTCAAATGTTAAATCAACAATCTCATCTGGAATAGTAGTGCCGATACTAATAATATCGTCGGATAATATGCAATAATCTAAAATTATAGCATCAATATATAATTGTTTGTTTTTGTTACTGCTTGTTATGTTTTCAGTACTTTTATCTGATTTTTCATCTTTATTAACATATATTATCCCAATTGCTATTGTTAAGGATATTCCAAATAAAGATATATATCGTTTAAATTTTTTACTCATTTTGTCTTATTTATATACAACAAAATTATAAAAATATAACCTATAAGTTTTTCGCAAAACCCTAAATTATTAACATAATTTGTAGGTGTATTGTAAAAAAATTAAACTTGCAGAATATTATGAATGCAAATTGTAGTTTACGAAATATATATCTTAGTTTAGGTGGAAATCTAGGAGATAGACTGAAAAATATTAGCTATGCGGTAGATTTAATTTCTGAATATATTGCCGAACCAAAGCTTGTTTCATCAGTTTACATGAGCGAACCATGGGGATTCGAGCATGCTAAATATTTTACTAATATTGTTGTGAAACTTGAATCTAATATAAAATGCGATGATTTGCTGACTAATATTCATAGGATAGAAGCAGAATTAAAAAGAACAAGGTTAGGGCAAGTTGGGTATCAAGGAAGAACAATGGATATAGATATTCTGTATTATGGAAATCAAATTATAGAAAATGAAAAACTGCAAATACCGCATCCAAGATTATACGAACGTTTGTTTGTGCTCTTACCTTTAAAGGAAATTGAAACAAACTTTTATGACTTTAGTGTAGATAAAAATATAGATACAATGCTTGCCGAATGTAAGGATAAAAGCAAAATTAGAAGATTATAATATGGAACATGAGAAATATATGAAATTAGCCTTACAAGAAGCAGAAAAAGCTTTGTTGGCTGGAGAAATACCAGTAGGAGCAGTGATAGTTTGTAACGATAAAGTGATTGCAAAAGCACATAATCAAACTGAACTACTAAACGATGTAACAGCGCATGCCGAAATAATTGCAATAACTTCTGCTTCAAATTATTTAGGGGCAAAGTATTTAAGTGATTGTACATTGTATGTAACATTAGAGCCATGTGTAATGTGTGCAGGTGCGCTCGCGTGGTCGCAAATATCGAAAATAGTATATGGTGCTACCGACGAAAAAAGAGCCTATACAAAATGTGGAGAAAATATTTTACACCCAAAAACAGAGGTAGTTGGAGGCGTGTTGCAAAATGAATGTGCAGGGATACTTAGAGACTTTTTTCAAAAATTAAGAAAAGAGTAGATAAAATAAATCTATTTCATCCCAGGAAAATGAGAGTCGAATTCAATCGTAAAATCTGCATTTGAAGAAAAAGTAGTAATGTAAACAGTAAAATCAGCAAAAGATTGATATTCCACAAATTTCCATTCTCCACATTTATCAGGAAAATTTTCTACAACTTTAACTTTCATGTCGGCTCCAAAATCTACGATGCTTACAGTAAAATCAGCATTACTCCTAAAATCAGTAATGTATACATCACCGTGTAGTGGAATATCATTACATGAACAATTTTCTTTATTTAATTCGCCATCTTGTTGACTAAAAGTTGAATATGATATGCAAAATAGGAGTATTGTAAATAAGATTTTCATTTGAAATTATTTTTGGCAAAAATAATAAATAATAGAACCAGTCAAGTATATTATTGTAATTATTTAGATAAATTATTTATTTTTAATGGATTGTAGTTTGAGAAATAAAATATTATAAAAAAATGTGAATTTTGTTTTAAGAATCATAAAAGAATATATATTTTTGCAGTCCTATTTTACTAAAGAATAGAGGTCCCATAGCTAAGCTGGTTAGAGCACCTGACTCATAATCAGGGGGT
>CAYJBL010000214.1:392-3592 GCA_964368115.1 uncultured Bacteroidales bacterium | reverse complement strand
ATGTAAGTAAGAAATTAATACATGTTTAATTTTATTAAATGATATTTTAAATTTTCGTAATTGTATTTGTGTACCTTCAGAGCAATCTAATAAGTAAAGATTTGAGTTATAATTCACTACTTGGGCTGTTGTTACACGAGTAGAAGTTGGTAGAGCACTACTGCTCCCTAATATTTGAACACTAAATTCCATTTTGTAAATATAAAAAAAGCTGTTTCATTATTTTTGAAACAGCTTTTTAAATTATAGTTTAATAGATTATTCTTTGTTGTTTCCTTGCTCTTGTTGAAGAAGTTCTTCTTTCAATGCAGCTAAGTCAGTAACATCACCTAAAGTTGTTTTTTCTATTTTATCGATAGTTGTTTTTGCTTTTTTAGGTTTATCTGGATTAGATTTAGCTTTTTTCTCTTCTTGAGCTTCTCTATTTATATCTTCGTGGATTCTTGAGTGAGAAACGAAGATTTTTTTAGCATCTTTACTAAATTCGATAACTTTGAAATCTAATTTTTCATCGATTTTAGCAGGAGTTCCGTCTTCTTTGATTAGATGTTTTGGAGTAGCAAAACCTTCAACACCATAAGGAAGAGAAATAATAGAACCTTTATCGTTCATTTCGATTATTGTTCCTTCGTGAATTGAATCTACTGTAAATATAGTTTCGAATACTTCCCATGGGTTTTCTTCTAATTGTTTGTGACCTAAACTTAATCTTCTGTTATCTTTATCTATTTCTAAAACAACAACGTCTAATTCAGCACCAATTGAAGTAAATTCTGCTGGATGTTTAATCTTTTTAGTCCATGATAAATCTGAGATATGAACTAAACCGTCAACACCTTCTTCTAATTCAGCAAATACGCCAAAGTTAGTAAAGTTGCGAACTTTTGCTTTGTGTTTAGAGCCAACAATGTATTTGTTTTCAATATCTCCCCATGGATCTGGGTTTAATTGTTTAATACCTAAAGACATTTTGCGCTCTTCTCTATCTAAAGTTAAGATCACTGCATCGATTTCGTCACCAACTTTCATAAATTCTTGAGCCGAACGTAAGTGTTGAGACCAAGACATTTCGCTAACGTGGATTAGACCTTCAACACCTGGAGCTATTTCTACGAAAGCTCCGTAATCAGCGATTACAACAACTTTACCATTTACTTTATCTCCAACATTGATATTTTGATCTAATGCATCCCATGGATGTGGAGTTAATTGTTTTAAACCTAAAGCAATTCTGCGTTTGTCATCATCAAAGTCAAGTATAACAACTTGGATTTTTGAATCTAAAGTTACAATTTCTTCTGGATGAGTTACTCTACCCCATGATAAGTCTGTAATATGTATTAAACCATCTACGCCACCGAAATCAATAAATGCTCCGTAGCTAGTGATATTTTTAACGATACCTTCAAGAACCTGACCTTTTTCAAGTTTTGATATAATATGTTTCTTTTGTTCTTCAAGTTCTGCTTCGATAAGTGCTTTATGAGAAACAACAACATTTTTAAATTCTTCGTTGATTTTTACAATTTTGAACTCCATTGTTTTTCCTACATAAACATCATAGTCGCGAATTGGTTTAACATCAATTTGAGAACCAGGTAAGAATGCTTCAATACCGAACGTATCTACGATCATACCACCTTTTGTTCTACATTTAATATAACCTTTAACAATTTCGCCACTCTCGAATGCTTCATTAACACGTTTCCACGATTTTAATGATTTAGCTTTTTTGTGTGAAAGAATTAATTGCCCATCAGGACTCTCCATGCTTTCTACATAAACTTCAACTTTATCGCCAAGTTGTAATTCTTCTTCGTAACGGAATTCATTAGCGTTGATAACACCTTCTGATTTGTAGCCAATGTTTACTACAACTTCACGTTTGTTGATTGCAACAACAGTACCATCAATAACTTCACCTTCCATAATAAGGTTGAAAGTATTGTTATATGCATCTTCTAATTTTGCTCTTTCGTCTTTACTGTAAGACTCATCTTTTTTTCCAATCAAATCCCAATTGAAGTCTTCAAGTGGTTGAATTTGTTTTTTTTGTTGTGCGTTCTCTTCGTTGTGAACGTCAAATTTCATTTCTTCTGTCATTTCCTTGTTTTTCTTTAATTTAGTTGGACATTATATTAATTAAAATTTTGCCGCAAAAATATTCGTTTTTTTCTGAAAATCAAAGTTTTTTACAGAAAAATATAAATCATTTTTTAATTAAATAGATAATCATTAGAGTATTTCTACAAACAACTTGTAATAAGATAATTACATGAGAATAGGAATCTTATTATTACCAATACACAAAGCTATCGCTATGCCCAGTTTACGAAAAGATTTTAATAACTACTTTATCAAATAGTAAACAGAGCCAAAGTCTTCAGTTGAGACTCGAGCAGTAATTTTAACAATAGAGCCAACACTCATTGATGTATCAGAAAATGTAGTGGTTATTTTTGATTCTTCAAAAAAGATTACATTTTCACGTGCACTATGTGATGTACCATGTGAAATAATTTTATAATCTTCATGATTAGTATTTAACTCTAAAATATTTCCTTCATTAATTTGTCTTGTATATTTTGGAGAATTATTAGTATTTGCATATGTAATATCAAATATTGTTTGATGAACACTATTTAAAGATACATGTATAGTGTCGCCTAAAATATTAGTTCCATTACCATCTTCTATTATTACATGTGTATCTGGTGTTTTCTTTTTGCAAGAAGACGTTACTATAAGTGCCGAAAAAATCGGTATAAATATTAGTAGTAGTAGTAGATTTTTCTTAATCATATTTTATTATAAATTAAATGTTAAATAAATATTTTTTGATTATTTATTGCTGAATAAATTGATATGTGATAGTTCCAGATTCTGTTTTACCTCCAGCAATTGATGTGAATCGAGATTTAAGTGCTGCTCGCCTAGCTTCGTCGCTAATGCATGATGCGTCTATACCTGTTGATTTTGCAGAAATAATATTTGCTGAGCGAACTTTACCATCAGAATTTATACTTATTTTCACAACTACACTTCCGCCATCTTTACATACAAAAACAGGTACTTCAATATGAGATTTGCCTCTATTTTCATTTTCCAATTCTACAAATACTAATGCAGGTCCTTTATATGTTTCAACTGTGTTCGATTTACCGTTATTATTGTCAGTATTTGTCTTAGAAGTTGTTTCT
>CAYJBL010000214.1:0-382 GCA_964368115.1 uncultured Bacteroidales bacterium | reverse complement strand
AATTTCCTCATAATTTTCGCCATGTTTTTCTTTTAAGAATTCAGACTCATATTTTGCCTTTAATTCTTCTTGAGACAAAGCGCTATTATTATTATTACTATTGTTTTGAGAACTATTTTGTTGTGAATTAGAACCTACGTTACGTATATTATTTATGTAATTATCAATAAATTCATCTGTGTATTTTTCTGTATCCTCAGAAATTTCTTCAATTTCGTCTTGTTCTATTTCTTCAAGGTACTCTGTATCTATTAGCATGTATGTTTCTTCATGACTCACCTTTGATTGTATAGATGAGAGCATTGCGATAACAATAATTAATAAATGAAAAAGAATTGTACCTAAAATCCCATTGATATTTTTTCTTATAAAACTCAATTTC
>CAYJBL010000213.1:0-3607 GCA_964368115.1 uncultured Bacteroidales bacterium | reverse complement strand
ATAATTAGTAAAAAACTTATATGAGAAAAGGAGGGCGAAAGCCTTCCTTTTTTTTGTTAAAAAAAGTTGTAACTTTGCACGAATTAATAACAATTAAAAATGAAGTTATGGGAAGAAGTATTTCACAAATTGCAATAATTGTAATATTGTTAGTAGGATTATTATCAAATGAAGCATTTGGACAAATTCGCAATATAGGTACAGCTGCTGAATTACAGCAATTTGCACAAGATGTAAATGCTGGACAAACAACGCTTAATGCAATGTTGACTGCAAATATCGATTTTAGTGCATATTCGGACAAAATAGGAACAGTGACAAATAGATACGCAGGTGCTTTTGATGGGCAAGGATATACAATAACAATTGCTTATTCTGTAACGCCAGAAAGCCATGTAGCCTTGTTTTCTTACGTAGAAGATGCAAGTATTATGGGATTGAAAGTAACAGGAACCATAAATGCGCAAGGGCAGTCTGGATCCAATATAGGTAAATATTCTGGCGGTATTGTAGGAGAATGTGTTGGTACAGTTAATCTTATGAACTGTATAAGTGATGTAGATTTTATATATACAGCCAATGGCAATACAGATGCAACTTATGGAGGCTTAGTTGGTACTCTTAATTACGGCAATCAGAATCTTATTGTAACAAATTGTGCAGCAATAGGCTCTGTGTCCTCGGCGGATGCTACACAAATAAATGGTATTGGCGGTTTAGTAGGTTGGAATGGTAATTCTAGTAGTAACGTAACTATAATAAATTCATACTGTACACAAGTTTATACCAATGTTAGTGGAGGCGAAAATTTTGTTAGAAATGGCGCAACATTAAACAATTCATATTATTTGAATAAAGTTGGTTCAAGCACACAAGGTTCACAAAAAACAACAGCAGAATTTGCAGATGGAACAGTAGCAACTCTATTAGGTGATACTTGGATACAAAATATTGGAGATACACTACCTCAACTTGTCAATAATGTGTTTTTTGCGCAAAGTGGCGATCATCTTTTGAATTATCGCATAAATTCAGATAATACAAGTGTTACGTTATTAGGATTGACATATGGAGGAACAGATTCAGGTAGTTTGATAATACCAGATGCAGTAGAAAAGAATGGAACAAATTATTTTGTTACAATAATAAATGCTTCTGCATTTGAAGATAGTTATGGTTTTAGCGGAACATTGACAATAGGAAATTATGTTACTCATATTGGAGAAAACGCATTTCATAATTCAGATCTTACAGGCAACTTAATTATACCAAATTCAGTAGCAACAATAGGGCAAAGAGCATTTGAAAACAGTGAGTTTACAAGTATAACAAGCTATCGAGAAACCCCTCCAACGGCACAAAACGAGAGTTTTGATGATATATCTACTAATATATTGGTAGCAGTGCCAACACAAGCAGCAGTAACGGCATATAGTACAGCTACTGGTTGGAGTGATTTTAATAATTATATTATGCTTTATAACCTTCCATTCGTAGAAGACTTTGAAGATAGAATGGGAATATTTGCAAATGCATCAGGAAATGTTACAAATTGGGAAATAGAAACTAATTTAAAAGTTTCGGGGAACAATAGTATGAAAAATGTTTATGGTGCAAATTCAAGCGATGCAGCATTATTTCAGTGTCAAATGGAAATCCCAGCAGATGCAAATCCAATATTGTTATTTCAACATATAGCAAAAACGGAGGTGAATTTTGACTATTGTTATGTAGAAATATCAACAGATGCAGGGGCAACGTGGACTATTTTACCTATAAGCACTTATATGGGAACAGGTGATTATTCGGATAGTGGAAATAGTGCTCCAGAAGGACCACATTTTGATGGAGGGTCGTATGCTCAATGGGCAACTGGAGAAACGACACCAACAAACGATTGGTGGAAACAAGAAAAATTCACTTTAGCGGCTTATGCTGGGCAAAATATTATGTTGCGCTTTAGAATAGATTCAGATGGAAGCGACTCTGGAGCAGGATGGTTTATAGATGATGTGGAAGTCCGAAATGCATGTATGCAGCCAAAAAATTTATCGGAAAATAATATTACAGATGAAAGTGCAGAAATTTCATGGGTAGCAGGCGATTCAGAAACAGCTTGGCAAATAGTTTATGGCGAAGAAGGAACAATAGATTTAGCGACTGCTATACCGATAGATGTTAATGAAACGCAATATGAGCTAATCGAATTAATAGCAGATACAAATTATGAAGTTTATGTGCGAGCAAATTGTGGCGATGTTGATGGAATGTCGAGTTGGGGAGAGGCAATAAGTTTTACAAGTTTGCCTACGTGTCTAGAACCAACAGGACTATCAATAGATAATATCACAAGTTTTAGTGCAGAAATTTCGTGGATGGCAAGTGCTCCAGAGACTATATGGCAAATAGTTTATGGTGAGTATGGAACGGTAGATATTGCAACAGCAACTCCAATAAATGTAACCGAAAACCAATATGAGATTACAGGATTAGAAGCAGCGACAGATTATGAAATTTATCTACGTTCAAATTGTGGCGATGCGGATGGAATGTCAGAATGGGTTTATAGTGATTTTTCTACAAGATGTCCTGAATTTTACTTACCTCCGTTTACTGAAGATTTCTCTACTTATATACCAAATTGTTGGACAGAAGCACAAGGTTTACTTACGGAAACTGTAAACTTGTCGGGATCTAGTTCTGATTGGCTGACAGATGGTTTTGCAAATCATGGAAGTACTGGAGCAGCAAAAATAAATGTTTGGGCAACAGGAAAAGATGAGTGGTTAATAACACCAACCATTGATCTTGGCGATGGCTCAACAGGCTATATGCTACAATTTGATCTAGCTTTGACAGATTATGCAAGTAGTGCCGTAGCCGATATGAATGGTGATGACGATAAATTTGCAGTAGTAATTTCTACAGATGCAGGAGAAACATGGTCGTCGCTGAATACATTGAGATTATGGGATAATCAAGGTTCAGATTATGCCTATAATGATATTGCAACAGCTGGTGAACGAGTAACAATATATTTATCGGCATATACAGGAAATGTAAAGATTGGTTTCTATGCGGAATCAACAGCGTCTAATGCGGATAACGATTTATTTATAGATAATGTAAGTATAACAGAAGCTGTAGCTATGTCAAACGAAGCGAGTATTTTAGCATATACATTTGGCAGTAGTGTATCAACAACAATTGATGCAGAATCAAAAACAATAAATGTTGAAGTAGCGGCAGGAACAGATTTAACAAATCTAGTAGCAGAATATACATTGTCAGAAGGAGCAACTGCAAAAATTGCAGAAGTACTGCAAGAATCGGGTGTAACCGCAAATGATTTTACTGTACCAATAGTTTATACAGTAAGATCCGAAGATGGTGCGACAACTGAAAATTGGATAGTAACAGTAACAGAAGAACTAAATGATGCAGCAGAAATCTTACTTTACACATTTGGCATAGTTGATGCGTCTGTAGTTATTGATGCAGAATCAAAAACAGTAAATGTTGAAGTAGTAAGTGGTACAGATTTAACAAATTTAGTAGCAGAATATACATTGTCAGAAGGAGCAACTGCAAAAATTGCAGAAGTACT
>CAYJBL010000212.1:0-3612 GCA_964368115.1 uncultured Bacteroidales bacterium | reverse complement strand
AATATAAGATAACTGAAAAATTTAGTTTTCCCATTCTTCAAAAATGGCATCAATTTCTTCGGATGTTTTCCGAAGTCTATTTTTACACTCTTTGATAAGAAAATTTGCGCGCTTGATTTTTTCGCTTAATTTGTCCAAATCAGGATCGTTATTTTCAATCTCAACGAGTATCTCTTCTATTTCTTTGATGGCATTTTTATATGAAAATACAGGTTCTTCCATTTTTCAGAATATTATTTGATTATTCCCACTCGATTGTTGCAGGTGGTTTTGAACTGATATCGTAAACAACTCTATTAACTTCACTTACTTTATTGATAATGTTGTTAGATATTTTTGCAAGAAAATCGTATGGAAGGTGAACCCAATCTGCGGTCATTCCGTCAGTTGATTGAACAGCCCTTAATGCAACAACATTTTTATATGTTCTTTCGTCGCCCATAACCCCAACAGATTGAACAGGTAGAAGCATTGCTCCAGCTTGCCAAACTTGATCGTACAATCCCCATTCCTTTAAACCACTGATGAAAATATCATCGACATCTTGCAATACTCTAACTTTTTCTGGAGTAATGTCACTTAGTATTCTTATTCCTAGTCCTGGTCCAGGAAAAGGGTGACGATCTAATATCGCATTATCTATTTCAAGGGCTCTACCTACTCGGCGTACTTCATCTTTAAACAATAGTTTAAGTGGCTCTACAAGTTTAAGTTTCATGTAATCAGGTAATCCTCCTACATTATGATGTGATTTTATTGTTGCAGATGGTCCTTTTACCGATACCGATTCAATCACATCTGGATAAATTGTCCCTTGAGCAAGCCATACAGCATTATCTATTTTATGCGATTCTTCGTCAAATACATCAACGAATATTCGTCCAATGATTTTTCTTTTACTTTCTGGGTCGGTAACACCTTGTAATTCACCGTAAAATTTGTCTTTTGCATTAACGCCAATTACATTTAATCCCATGTGTTTGTATGACTCTAATACAGATTCAAATTCATTTTTGCGAAGTAAGCCATTATCAACAAAAATACAGTTTAGGTTTTCTCCAATAGCTTTATGAAGAAGAACCGCAGCGACAGAACTATCCACACCTCCCGAAAGACCTAAAATAACCTTGTCGTTTCCAATCGTTTCTTTTAATTCATTTATTGTGGTTTCAATAAACGAATCTGGTGTCCAATCTTGTTGGCATTTACAAATGTCAACAATAAAGTTTTTTATTAGAATTTTACCTTCACTAGAGTGGTAAACTTCTGGATGGAATTGAATACCCCAAGTTTGTTCAGATTTTACTTGATAAGCTGCGATTTTTACATCGTTTGTAGATGCGATAATTTCATAATTATCAGGAATTTTTGCAATTGTATCGCCATGTGACATCCAAACTTGAGAATTATCACTAATGCCGTTAAGTAGAATATTGCTGCGATCTACGTAATTAAGATTTGCTCGACCATACTCTCTTGTTAACGAAGGAGTCACTTCGCCACCAAAGAAATGAGATAGGTATTGAGCTCCGTAACATACTCCTAATAGTGGGTATTTTGTTTTGATATTTGTTAAATCTGGTTTTAGTGCTTGTGCATCTCTAACAGAAAACGGGCTTCCACTTAAGATAACTCCTTTAATAGAGTTGTCAAGTTTAGGTATTTTGTCGTATGGATAAATTTCGCAATAAACATTTAGTTCTCTGACTCTACGAGCGATAAGTTGTGTGTATTGAGAACCAAAATCAAGTATTAATATTTTTTCTGTCATTTTTTATAATTGTGTTTTGCCGCTGTAAATATGAAAAAAAAAAGCATTATATCAAAAGCGTAATTTTAAATAATTTTAATACTCATTTGTTCATTTCTTTTTGTAAAATATTTCTTACTATCGATTTTGCTTTTCAGGATAAATATGTCGTGAAGTTCACCGTATTATAAACTTAGTAATATTTTTATCAATATTCTTTGTTAGTTTAATTTTCTTTAACTAATATTGTTTTTTATAAAAACAAAGGATACAATGAAAATTTCAGAAGGAAAATTAGTAACAATCGAATACGATTTATTTGTAGAAGGGTTTGACGGTGAATTAGTTGAATCTGTTAAGATAGAAGAGCCAGCAGAATTTGTTGTTGGTGATGGTGAGATGTTAGAAACATTTGAAGAAAAATTATTAGGAATGCAAGCTGGAGATACTTTCAAGTTTGTATTGAAAAAAGAAGAAGCTTATGGGGAGGAAGATGACGAGGCAGTTGCAGAATTTCCAAAAAGTGTATTTACTGAAGATGGAGGAGAATTACCAAATATTGGAGATTATGTTCCGATGGAAGATGATGAAGGTTTAGTTTTCGACGGTGTAGCTGTTGATATTACTGATGATTTTGTTATTATTGATTTTAATCATCCATTAGTAGGAGAAGATCTTTATTTTTCAGGTAAAGTGATAGAAGTTAAAGAAATAGCAGAATAATATTTATTTTTGGTTTATATAAAGGCTGTTTAAAAGAGTTTTTTGACTCTATTAGACAGCTTTTAGTGTTTTAATGAGCATCAAGCCAATTTGATGCTACACCATATTCGATGTCTAAAGGAACATCAAGTTTGATAGCCTCTGCCATTTCTTTCTTAACAATTTCTACAACTTTATCTAGTTCAGACTTTAGAACATCAAAATTCAATTCGTCATGAATCTGTAGAATCATTTTACTTTTTAAGTTTTCGGTTCTAAATTTTTGAGAAATGTTTATCATCGCTAGTTTTATTATATCAGCTGCTGTTCCTTGTATTGGCGCATTAATAGCATTGCGTTCTGCATTTCCTCTAACTATACTGTTTCTACTATTAATATCTTGTAAGTATCTTTTTCGTCCAAGTAGTGTGCTGACATATTCCTTGTCTCTGGCTATAGCTATTTGTTCATTCATAAACGACTTTACATCTGGGAATGTTTCAAAATAACTGTCGATTAGATTTTTTGCTTCACTTCGTGAAATGTTTAGTCGTTGTGCTAACCCAAATGCTGATATACCGTAAATAATACCAAAATTTGCTGTTTTTGCTTTTGTTCTCATTTCACGAGTTACCAAATTTTCTTCAACACCAAATATTTTAGCTGCCGTTGCAGTGTGGATATCTGTGCTATATTTATTAAAAGCCTCAAGCATATTTTTATCTTTACTCATATGTGCCATTAGGCGAAGCTCGATTTGTGAGTAGTCTGCAGAAAGAAAAACATGCTCGTCGTCGCTTGCAACAAACGACTTTCTGACTTTACGTCCCCTTTCGTCGCGTATAGGAATATTCTGTAAATTTGGATTGTTAGAACTTAATCTTCCCGTTGCAGTAACAGCCTGATTGAAACTTGTATGAATTTTATTGGAGTCTGTACGTACTAGAGTTGGTAATACTTCTACGTATGTATTTAAAAGTTTTTTAACTTGTCTGAATTCTAGGATTTTGGAAATAATAGGGTGCTTGTCAATTAATTTAACAAGCTCTTCTTCACTAGTACTGTATTTTTGTGTTTTTGTTTTTTTAGGATTTTTTATAATAACTAATTTTTCAAAAAGTATTTTACCTAATTGAGTAGGAGATAGGATGTTAAATTCT
>CAYJBL010000211.1:995-3618 GCA_964368115.1 uncultured Bacteroidales bacterium | reverse complement strand
CAAATGAAAGTAGCTACTATGAATATTCGTTGTCGAAACATAAGTGGGAGAAAAAAGAAAGTGTTAAATTAAACGATACAGAACGAGAGGTTTTAACCTTATCGGCACAAGGGTATACGATGGCAGAAATAGCCGAAAAAATATATAAATCGACAGATACAATAAAGCAATGTAAAAGAAGTTTATTTGCAAAATTAGAAACAGATAATATTTCAGAAGCATTATTTTACGCTATAAATCATCATTTACTTTAAAAGTAAATGCTATTTTTGCAAAATAATAGCACAATAAAATGAATAATAACATTATTTTCGGAATCAGACCAATAATAGAGGCTGTAAAAGCAGGAAAAGAAATAGATAAAGTACTTATCAGAAAAGACCTATCAGGAGATTTAATCAGTGAATTAACTACGGAATTGCGAAAAAATGATATTCAAATTCAATATGTTCCAATCGAACGAATAGATAAAATATCAAAAGGTAATAACACACAGGGAGTTATTGCATATATTTCACCAGTATCATACTACGAAGCAGAAGATATTTTAATAGAAGTAAAAGAGGATGGAAAAGTACCGTTTTTTATTATCCTTGACAGTATTACAGATGTGCGTAATTTTGGAGCAATTGCAAGAACAGCCGAATGTTTAGGTGTAAATGCAATTATTATTCCTCAACATAATAGTGTTAGAATAACTGAAGATGCAATAAAAACATCGGCAGGAGCATTGTTTAATATTCCAGTTTGTCGCGAAAATAACCTTACAGATTGTATTATGATGCTTCAACAGTCTGGTGTAAAAGTTGTTGCTGCTACCGAAAAGGCAGCAAAATCTATGACAGAAATAAACTACAATTCACCGCTTGCAATAGTGCTAGGTAGCGAGGATTTGGGTATTTCTAAATCGATATTAAAACGTGCGGATGAGTTGGTTAAAATACCAATGACAGGTAAAACACAATCATTAAATGTATCTGTATCAGCAGGAATATTTATTTACGAAGTTATGCGTCAGCGCATTTTCGATTAGGTTGATGTTTCTCTCGTAATAAATCGTTAAGTTCCTTTACAGGATTAAATGTAGATAGAGGCAATTCAACAAAAATTGTCAGCCAATTTGCCATTGCACCATTCCACAAACCTGGGTGTTCTAAAATTCGTATATTTTGGGCATTATACTGCTTTTCTGAGACGAAACATGATTCTTTGTCTACATACTCGTTTAAATCAAATTTATTGCCATTTGTGTCCTTTAAATAGCAAACAATGTCTACTGGGTTAAAATGTGTTGACTGTTGTAATATTTCGCTCTGTGATGCTTCGTTTGTATCAATCTGTGCCTTTTCTACAATTTGTAAACTATCTACACCATTTGCATTTCTTACCCAAAACGGACCTCCACCAGGTTCGCCAGTATTTCTTACCATACTGCAAACTCGTATTGGTCGATTTATAAATTCTAATATCTCATTGTCGCAGGTAGGAACAAATCCAAATTTTTCGTTCAAATAGGTTTTTGCATTTGTTCTTTCTTCATTAGAAATCGTATTTGATGATATTTTTAAATAAATATTATGCAAATAGTCTTTTATTTCAAGAAGCAAGCCTCCGATAATCTTTTTATAAACTATACTTTCTGATAGATAATCAGCATGTGCAATATTGTCGATATTTTTAATAAAAACCACCGAAGAGTTTAGTTTGTTTAAATTTTGAATCAGAGAACCATGACCACCAGGACGTAGGAGTGGAGTGCCATTATTTTGTCGTACAATTTCGCCATTATTATTTATTGATATTGTGTTTGTTTGTGGCTCTTGATAAGAAAAATCTATTTCTGGAACTATGGAAAAATTATTTTGAATATTTTTTAATTCGATATCAAATTTTTCTTTGTGCTCTGGCGAAATAGTGAAATGTAAATTTATATTTTCTGCAATTTGCATTGCTTCGTGAATATGCTCTTCAAAGGCTGTTCTAGTAGCTTTGTTTTCGTATTTATGGAACTCTATTAGAGCTTTAGGAGTATTTGCATAATCTAGTTTTGAGTACAAAATCTGATCAATAATATCAAAGTAAGATGTATTATTGTCTATTTGTAGTTTGTTATAAAAAGCGAAATTATGAAGTTCATTAATAGTGTTTTCAACCGATTTATATGTTTTTGTATCTTTTTGGATTTGTTCGGCAGATTTAGAATATGCGATTAAATTCTCAAACATTCTAGTTGCAGCACCCGAAGCAGGTACAAATCTACATACCGTTTCTATTTTACTTTTGCAATCAAAAATTTCGGAATATTCTTGTAAGTTGTTTGCTGTAAGTATCCCATTTCCAATACTTGCAGGAGCTATGAGATTTAAAAAATTGTTATTTTTTTTTAATAAATCTAACATCATTTCAATATCTTGCTCGGATATGTTATTCGAGGTAAAATATTCTAAATCATTCGTACTTAACATATTTAAATCTTGTTTTTGTGTTGATAGTAGTTTATAATTTCATCAACTTCTGCAATAATATTCTTGTGTAAATCGATAATTTTTACGTATTTATCTTTATTGAAGTAACTAAGTTTTAACAATCTAAAATCAGAAATTGTACTTGTTATCAATTCTGA
>CAYJBL010000211.1:0-985 GCA_964368115.1 uncultured Bacteroidales bacterium | reverse complement strand
TATATTTGAGAAAAATATTGATGCAATACCAATTTGAATAAGATATACAATTGGAGCTAGAAACACTGTCAAACCATATTTAATACTACTATGAAATTGTCTGTCTTGAATTTTCTTAACTAGAATTTTTGGAGGTAAATAAATCAATATGTTATTTACTAATCCATAAATAAAAATCGGTAAACAAAGTAGAATTAATATTAAGCGCCCAAGTAAACAAAAAATATTTATTGGATTTTTCTCTATTGATTTATTGTTTGTTTTTTGTTTGTCATTTAGAGTATTATAATTATTTATTTCAATATTTAGTTTAAGTGCTTTTTCGGGAGATTCATTCTCAAAAATTTCAACAGCTTCGATTAATAATTTATCAGATTTAAATTTATTTTTTTGAGAAAATTTTCCAAGTTTTAGTTGACGGCACAATTTTTTAGAGTATAATTCTCTGATTGTTTCTTTTGTTTCGTAATACTCTGTATCCTTTATGTCTATCATTAATGGACGTAAGTGTTTGTCGATTTCTGCTCTGAGGCTAAGTAATGTTTTTTGAGGATTTTCGTAGTATTCTTTTTTGTAATTTGAAACAAAAATAGGTTTTCCAAATTTTACGTGCAAAACTCCGCGCATTTTGCTGTAATTACTGTAATAAACGCCTACAGGGATGATTTTAAGCCCTAAATTAAACGAATTTTTTTCTTCAGCCATAAATGCTAGTCGAGGAACTCCTTTTTGAATTTGTAGTAAGCTGCGCTTGTTATTGTGTTTAGCTTCGGGGAATATACCTACATATTGTTTGCTTTCTAATACTCTAATTGCAATATCAAAAGTAATATCGTTATTATTAAGATTTTCTTTACCATCGCGAATTCTAAATACAGGTAAAATCTTAAGAAAATTCAACAATTTAGCAACTTTTGGGTTTTTAAATACATCTGCTCTAGCTAAAAATACAATTTGTTTTTTTGCTCCATATAGTACGGCAAGA
>CAYJBL010000210.1:0-3629 GCA_964368115.1 uncultured Bacteroidales bacterium | reverse complement strand
TATAGACCTTATGTTTTTGCAGTAATAGGAGCAGATTTACCTGCTTGGTCGAGTTGGTTTAAGAATGGAAAATATGGAATAGGCGTTACAATTCCGTTTTTTGTAGACGTTTGGTTAGATCAGTTTGAAGATATAACAGCTCCAGTAATAAATACGCAATATCGATTTGGTTTGCCAGAAATTCTATTTTATAATGAATTAGATAAGCCATTTATTGGAATTAAAAACTATTCTTTGCGCCTTTCTCCATTGAAACACGAGTGTACGCATATAGGTGACGAACTTACAATATATCGTGCGAATATCGGATTTCCAATAACTCGTGTTAATGTGTCGTATAATTATGCTGAACTTGGAATCACTTTGAATGACCCATTAAACTCTACAAAACAAAATCACGCAGTAAGAGTCTCCTTGATGATTTTGCATGATATTACGAAGGGCTGGTATTCTATACAACCAGAAGAGGGCGATCCGCTATATTATGCAGAAGCAGAATTGCCTGGCGAACTATATGTACAGTATCAATATCAAAGCAAAGTGTTTGAGAAGAGTAATTTGCAAATTATTGCATCTACTGAATTAAGAAGTAGAGTAAGGTATCTTTATGATTCTTAATTCGGACTAAATAGAGATATAACAGCCGACGAAATACGCGAGATGATTCAAGATGCAGAACAAAGAGCTCTATGTATAAATACTTTTGCAGGAGTTAGATATCATAATCCAAATGTATTTGGTGGATATAAAATAGGGGTTGGCTTTCGTGCATATTTTGGAATAAATCCTTATGGACAATTTCGCTCTACACCAATTTACCAACAATTTGGATTGGCTTTGATATTTGAACAATAAGTTTCAATAAAGGTAAATTTGATACACCGCAGATTATAGTAGACAAAAAAGCCAAGCCTAAAACATAAAAACTATGAAATTGATTAATGTTTGTGTTTGTGTTTGCCATTTGGTGTTTGGTGACCATCTGGTTTGTGAGAGTTTTTATGTTTGTGTTTTGACGAAAAGATAGCATATTGTTCATCAGTTAATATCCTTTTCATTTCTATTTTTGTAGAATATCTTTCTTTTTGGATATTTGCTTTAATTAAATGTATTGCATCAATTTTTGAATTTACGTCGTTTTTCGAAATTTTATCAGCAAGCATAAGTTTGTCTAGCTCTGCTTGGGCAATTTCAAGATCGGCTTTTAAAAGACCAATTGTTTTTTGCTTTTCAAGTTTTATTTCTTGAATTTCTTTTTCTTGTTTTTCGCTTAAATCTAGAGCTTCAGTTTTGGTTTTGTGACGATTATCGTCCTGAGCATTTAAGTCTGTTGACCATATTACGCCAAATATAAAGGCTGTAATAATTAAAAAGTTTACTTTCATATTTTATTTAAATTTTGTTTACGCTATCTTTGACAAATTAAAATTATAATGGTTTAATTATGGATTCAACAACAATCGTTGTAATGTTTTTAGGAGCATTAATATTTTTTAGTCATATATTTAATAGGTTATTCGATCGAACAAAAATACCAAATGTATTGTTGCTATTAATAATAGGAATAATAGTAGGAACATTTATCAATAAAGAATTATTTTTTGGAGAAATGGGGCGGGTATTTACAACAATAACACTTGTGATAATTTTATTTGAAAGTGGCATAGGGTTAAAATTTAGAGAATTGAAAGTAGCCTTGGGTTCATCTACTTTATTGACAATATTTAATTTTTTATTTTCGATAGCGGGAATAACTGCAATATTAGTAGTTTTTAAAGGGTTTGACGTTATTTCTGGTATTTTTTTAGGAGCGATCCTAGGGGGAACTTCCTCAGCGGTTGTTATTCCGATGGTAAGGCAGTTAAAATTAGGAACAAAAAGTAGTACAACATTATTGTTAGAATCTGCTTTTAGCGATGTGTTATGTTTGATCGTAGGCTTAGCGGCAATCGAAGGAATGAAAGCGGGAGAACTGCATGTTGATTCAATGCTTACTCAAATGTGGAAATCATTTTTGTATGCTGCACTTTTAGGTATTGTTGGAGGAGTTTGTTGGAGTATGCTTTTAAACTGGATGCCAACACTTAGAAAATCAACATTTACAACATTTGCATTTTTGTTTATTGTTTATGGGGGAGTAGAACTTTTAGGATTTAATGGTGGGATTGCTGCATTGTGTTTAGGTATTATTCTTGGAAATTCAGAAAGTGTAACAAATACTAAAGTTTGGAAAATGTTTTTCAGATTTGAAATAGCCCAATTAGAAGATAAAGAAAAAGAATTTTTCTCTGAAATTGTTTTTGTTCTTCAAACTTATTTCTTTGTGTATGTTGGTGTTGTCTTAGAATTTGGTAGTATTTCTATATATGTATTAGCCCTGTTAATTGTGCTTTATATTTTGGCAATTCGCCCAATTGGAGTTAAATTCTTTACAAATAAAGGCTGTACTCCTAATGAAAAAACGATGATGTCGGTAATGTCGCCAAAAGGTTTGATACCTGCAATTTTAGCAACAATACCTCTGCAACTAGGCTTAAAGCATAGTCAAGATATTGCTGAATTAGCTTATGCAGTAGTCTTACTAAGTATAACAATATGCAGTATTTTAGTTATGATAATAAGTAAAAATCCTTTGTTTTTTAGTCAGGTGGCAAATCGAATGAAAAAGCAAGAATTGCAAACAGAAGGAGAGGTGGAAGACCAAAATGAAATTAATCCAGAAGAAATAGATAATGATCAACCTATAGACGTAGTTGAAGAAAATTCAAATGTTATAGCAAATAAAAATTCTGATGAAATCGAATAATAAACAGTATAAAATATCATTTAAAGTTTGTGAATTAGAAGGTGGCGGAGCCCACATTTTAGTAAAAACAATTGTAAATAAATGTAAGTCATATTTGCTTATAGATACAGGAGCTTCTAATTCAATTTTTGACATTAATAATCAGATTTTTGTTGATAATGAATATGATATAGAAGGCGATGTAAATCAGGCATCTGGCTTTAATTCTGAAATACAGAATATTAAATTGGGTAATATTGAAAATTTAAGTATTGGATATTTTCGTGTGAAAAATCTACAAACTTTATTTACTTCGCTCGAACATGTGAATAGTTTGTATCAAAAAATGAAACTCCCAAAGATATTAGGAATAATTGGTAGTGATTTTCTCATAAAATATAATGCAATAATCAATTTTGAAGAGAAATATATATTGTTGCAAAAAAAATAGATATTATAGTAATAGTTCTGAAAAATAGAATATATTTGCAAACTTAAAAAAAATAGGTAAAATTTAGAATAATAAAATTATTGAAAAATGCGTAACAAAGGAGCGATTATTACTGTGTCAGTGGCGTTAGCACTAATTTGTTTGTATTACTTATCTTTCACATTTGTGACAAGACATGTAGAAAACAAATCTGTAGAATATGCCGAGTCGCAGTTGAACACGATGAATGTAGAGCTTGATGAATTAGGAAAAGCTCATGTTATTGATTCATTATCAAAAAGATATTTGGATTCTGTGGAAAATGAAGTAGTTTTCTCATTATTAAGAGATTATACTTACATGGATTGTAAAGAACGAGAATTAAATCTTGGTCTTGACTTAAAAGGGGGTATG
>CAYJBL010000209.1:0-3635 GCA_964368115.1 uncultured Bacteroidales bacterium | reverse complement strand
ACACATATCTAAAGGACACTCAAATTCATGTAATTAACTGAATTTAAGACATCTAACCTTTTAATTAAGTAACATTACAAATATAACAAAATATTATTATTAAACATCACAATATCAATTTAGAATAAAAATAAATTAAAAAGAAGGACTTTCAGTGTAATAATCATTTATACTAGATAGTCGAGTATTTTTACATATAACTTCTCCCATTGTGTCCATTCATTTTGGGTGAAATAGTTATTATGCCAAAGTAAAACAAAATCGCCACTATATTTTTTTACTTCATCAATTATAGAAATTGTGTTACTATAAAATGATTTTTCATCCATACATTGCCTTTGTAATGCGATATCCATCAGAATCAATGGTCGCTCTCGAATATCTAATAGTTGACGATACTTATAATCAAATATTGGAAACTCGTAACAATAGCCACATCTAAATCCTGCATCCGAGTTAAATCCTAGAGTCGAATCATATTTTATTAAGCTATCATTTAAATATCTAAAAGTTTCAGGAATACTTAATCTTAAAAAATGTTGCCTACTTTCTGACATATTCGCATATATTTCTCGTATTCTTTTTACTTCATTATGTATTTTTTTACGAGAATTATAAGAGTCATAAGTTGGATGAATTCCAAATGTATGTCCTCTTTCTATAATATTATTTATTACTTTTTTTGCTGATTTATTTCCTAGCTCAAAATCAACATCTCTTTCTCCCATATTTCCTGCCATGAAATAAAATATAGAATTTAGAGATCTTGCCTCTGATAAATCCATTAACATATCGTACGTATCGTACGGATCTTTATCAATTTTTAATGCACATTTAGTCATTCCTACCAAGTTTGTCCAAAAACCAGTAATAGTCTTCCTTTTTATTATATCACCAGCTAAAATCTTTAATGATCTGATAGGATTTGAGTATTTGAGTAATAAGTCAATATCGTGAGTAATAGTTGCTTTAAATGTTCTCTTGTTTGCATTATCTATACCAAATATTTGTCTTAATAATAACCGTATAAATTCAATATATTCGTTTACAATTGCCCTTCTATGAACCCCAAATTTAACAGCAAATAATTCAGATTCTACTGCTCTATCGTGATTGTCTTTAGGTAAAATATTTTCTTCCCACCTTGTTAACATAAAAAAAGTACTTGCAATTAAATCTGCTCCAACATAAACTTTTGCATCATCAATTTGCAATTCTTCATCTCCATATATTACACACAAATCATCTTCGGATAGCGTACTTGTTTTTAATATTTTACAAGATTTTGGAAGATACTTATTATGTTCATAATACTTTTCATCTAATTTGATTTGAGAAAAAAATGCGTCATTAATAATTATTTCTTTTCCATTATAGATAATTTTATAGTTGACATATTCATGTTCACACAATTCAAAATCCAATCCAAGTACATCGCTAAATATTAAGTTTAATACGTATTTTTTTTCTTCCGAATAATATGGATTATAGAATACTTTTAGCATACATTAATTTCCTATTGAATTGCATTTATTTGATTTACACATTACTTTATCGCTACATTTTTCGCACGCTTCTTTGTTGGAGTTTTTGTTCATGATTTTTAGTTTTCTGCAAAAACCACGCGTAAAAAATACTACAGATGTGAATACTAATATGTAAACTATTATATCTTGCATAATTCATCACATAAACAATCTACCTATTTGATATACAGCAAAAGACACCACCCACGCTAAAGATGTAGAGTAAGTAATACTAAATAGTGCCCACTTCCAACCAGCTTCTTTTTTTATTGCTGCAACAACAGCCATACATGGGAAATATATTAATACAAATAGCATAAATGCGTATGCTACTAGTGGCGAAAATACTTTTTCTCCATTTTCATATTCCTGTTGTTTTATTTTATTAGAAAGTGTTTGCACATTATTTTCTGAATCTTCCACATCGTATAGAACTCCCATAGTACTAACAACAACTTCTTTAGCTGCTAATCCAGTTGTAATACTAACTCCCATTTTCCAATCAAAACCAAGAGGTTTAATTATAGGTTCAATAAAATGTCCGAATTGCCCAATATATGATTGTTCCATTTTCTGAGTATCGCTTAAACTATCATTATTATTTGTTGGAAAATAACCTAAAGCCCAGATAATTATTGATGCTAGTAATATTATCGTCCCCATTTTCTTAATATATTGCACTGCTTTTTCCCACATACTAAGTAGCGTATTTGCCATTGTTGGAACACGATAGTTTGGCAATTCCATCACAAATGGTTCTGATGATTTTTTAAATATTGTCTTCTTTAATAACCAAGCAGTCAATATAGCTATTATTATTCCAATTAAATAGATAGATGCTAATATAATACCCTGATTGCTAACAAAAAAAGCTGAAATAAACAAAACATAAACAGGTAATCTTGCACTACAAGAAATAAATGGAGTAATTAGTATTGTTATTAATCTATCTCGTTTATTTTCCAAGGTTCGCGCTGCTAATACAGCAGGTACAGAGCATCCAAATCCAACTAACATTGGAATAAATGATTTTCCATGTAATCCTATTTTATGCATTAATCTATCCATAATAAAAACTGCTCGAGCCATGTAACCAGTATCTTCCATTAAGGAAATAAAAAAATATAATATTAGTATGTTTGGCAAAAAAACAAGAACACCTCCAACTCCACTTATTATTCCATCAATTATCAAGTCTTTTAATGGCCCATCGGACATAATACCTGAAATATATTCATTTAAAAGCGTAACTCCATTTTCGATCCAGTCCATTGGGTACGAACCGAGAACAAAAGTTGCTTGAAACATTAGCCACATAAATGCGAACAGTATAGGAATCCCAAACCATCTATGGGTTAATAGTTTATCTACTTTAGTTGAAAATTTATAATTCTTGTCGTTTCCTGTTGTAAATGTTTCTCGTAAGGCGCCATGAATAAAAGCATATTTTGCATTTGCAATAATAGTTTTTGTTTCTTCCTTATAGTATTTTTTTAATTTATTTACTTCATCATCAACAATTACTTTAATTTCATTATGATTTGGCTCCTTTGATATTTGCTCCTTTATCATAATATCTCCTTCTAGAAGTTTCAGAGAGATATAACGTGGGACAATTAAATCAGTTAAATGCTTATTTTTTGCTAACTCTGTTTTTATTGTTGATATTGATTTTTCGATTTGTGCGCCATAGTTAATATGTATATGTCTTGTTTCTTTGGCTTTATCTTCAAAAACATCAATTACTTTATCTAAAACTTTATTAATTCCTTCTCCTTGTGAAGTAATTGTAGGTACAATTGGAAACCCGAGTAATTTACCTAAATAGTCACAATCAAGCTCTGCAGCTTCTTCATTTAGAATATCATACATATTTATCGCTCCCACCATTCTTATATTCATATCAATAAGTTGGGTAGTTAAAAATAAGTTTCTTTCTAATGAAGATGCATCAATAATATTAATCACCACATCTGGGTGCTGTTCTGCAATATATTTGCATGCGTATACTTCCTCTGCTGAATAACTAGACAGAGAATAAGTTCCTGGTAAATCGACTAAATTTACTACATAACCATTATAGTTAAATTGTGTTTCTTTTACGTCTAC
>CAYJBL010000208.1:0-3638 GCA_964368115.1 uncultured Bacteroidales bacterium | reverse complement strand
CCGCAGGATTTGCAGCTCCCATTTGTGCTCGATAAACCATTACACTTATTGGTATTAATGTTAATCCTGAAGTATTTAAAACTAAGAACATTATCATAGAGTTGGATGCTCTTGCTTTATCTTTATTTAAGTCCTGCAGCTGAGTCATAGCTTTTAAGCCCATTGGCGTAGCTGCATTATCTAAGCCTAACATATTTGCTGCAATATTCATTACGATAGAACCTTGTACTGGGTGGTTTCGTGGGATTTCAGGAAACAATTTCCCAAATAATGGAGCTATTCCTCGAGATAAATAATTTACAGCTCCACCTTTTTCACCTATTTTCATTATTCCTAACCAAAGTGTCATTACTCCTGTTAAGCCTATAGACAATTCAAATCCTAACTTTGCATTGTCAAATGTACCATTCATTATTTCGGAAAAGACTAATAAATCTCCTCCAAAAATCAACTTTATCAATGCAACGATAAAAGCTATAACAAAAAAACCTATCCAAATGTAATTTAATACCAAAGCTCATCTATTTTTTGTAAAACTAAGGCGTTTTATGCTTGCTAATAGGATAATATATTTTTTTATTTTAACAATTTTGTTAACAGAATCTAATCTTATTAATATTTAAAATAAAAAAGTCTTTAATTTTTTATTCAATTAAAGACTTTTTTATTTCGCTATATATTTTGTTGTATTTACTTAGCTGCCTGAAGTGTATTCAATAAAAGTGCTAATCTTGTCATTGGTCCAACGCCCCCTGGAACAGGAGTAATATATGAACATTTATGCGCTACATTTTCGTAATCTACATCTCCAGATAATTTAAAACCACTTTTTGTTTCATCCGATTTTATTCTCGTTGTCCCAACATCTATTATCACTGCTCCATCTTTCACCATATCTTCAGTAACAAATTTTGGTTTCCCCATTGCAACAATAAGAATGTCAGCAGTTTTACATATTTCTTTTAAATTCTCTGAACCACTGTGCACTACAGTTACGGTAGAATTCATCTCGCGCTGTGACATTAAAACACTAATTGGGCGACCTACAATATTGGATCTTCCTACAATAACACAGTTTTTTCCAGAAGTATTTATGTTATATTTTTTTAACAATAATGTGATTCCTAACGGAGTTGCAGAAATAAGAGAATCGATACCAATCATCATTTTTCCAACATTTATTGGATGAAAACCATCTACATCTTTTTCTGGCGAAACTGCTTCGATTATTTTCTGCTCTTCAATATGCTTTGGTAAAGGCAATTGTACTATAAATCCGTCTACTTCTGAATCATTGTTTAACTTCTGAATTGTATCTAATAATTCTTTCTCAGTAACATTATCATCAAAGCGCACTAAAGAAGATCCAAAACCAACTTCAGCACAATCTTTCATTTTAAAATTCACGTACGACTCGCTACCTCCATCGTTTCCAACAAGAATTGCTGCTAAATGAGGTGCTCTACCGCGTTTATTTTTTATTTCTAATGCTTGTTCTTTTATTTCGGCTTTTAATTCATCTGCAATTTTCTTTCCATCTATAATATTCATAATTGCCTATTTTTATTAATAAATTTATCTTGCACCTCTAAACATTCCTTTAGACAGTTTGTTTGATGACATTTTTTTCATCATTTTTTTTGTTTCCTCAAACTGTTTTAAGATTTTATTTACTTCTGGAACAGAAGTTCCGCTTCCGTCTGCTATTCTTTTGCGTCTACTACCATTTATTATTTCTGGTTCTGCTCTTTCTGCTGGAGTCATCGAAGTAATTATTGCTTCAATACTTTTAAACGCATCATCATCTATTTCGTTTACAGCCTTTCCTAAACCTGGAATCATACCTACAAGATCTTTTAGGTTACCCATTTTTTTAATTTGCTGTATTTGAGCAAAGAAATCATCAAAATTAAATTGATTTTTTGCAATTTTTTTCTGTAATTTTCTTGCTTCTTCTTCGTCAAATTGCTCTTGAACACGTTCAACAAGTGAAACAACATCTCCCATTCCCAAAATACGATCTGCCATACGTTCTGGGTGGAAAACATCCAAGGCATCCATTTTTTCACCGATACCAACAAATTTAATAGGCTTATTTACAACACTTCGTATTGATAATGCAGCTCCACCTCGTGTATCACCATCTAATTTTGTTAGGATAACTCCGTCAAAATCTAATCTATCGTTAAATTCTTTTGCAGTATTTACCGCATCCTGACCTGTCATAGAGTCTACAACAAATAGGATTTCATCAGGATTTACAGCCTTTTTGATATTTTCAATCTCATCCATCATTTGTGCATCAATTGCCAAACGACCTGCTGTATCAATAATTACGACATCCTTACCATAAGTTCTTGCATGCTTTATTGCATTTTGAGCAATCGCCACGGGATTTTTATTTCCGTCTTCCGAATAAACATCTACGCCTATTTGTTCGCCTAGTACTTTTATTTGATCTATCGCTGCTGGACGATATATATCACAAGCAACTAATAGTGGTTTTTTTCCTTTTTTTGTTTTTAATAAACTTGCAAGTTTTCCGCTAAAAGTTGTTTTACCAGAACCTTGTAACCCCGACATCAATATTATTGATAAATTTGGCTTAATATTAATATCTACAGCTTTTCCACCCATCAGTAAGGCTAGTTCATCATGAACTATTTTTACCATAAGCTGACTAGGCTTCAAAGATTTTATAACCTCCTGACCTATTGCCTTATCTCTTACTGTTTCGGTAAATTGTTTCGCTGTTTTAAAGTTTACATCGGCGTCTAACAATGCACGTCTTACTTCCTTGAGCGTCTCTGCTATATTTATTTCTGTAATCTTTCCTTGCCCTTTCAGCAACTTAAAAGACTTATCTAACCTTTCTGATAAATTTTCAAACATAAATTAATATCTATTGAATTCAATTTACAAAAATAACAATTTTATACTACTACTGCTAATTTTGATAAGCTACTTACAAAAAAAAGCTACCTAAAATTTAGATAGCTTTTATATGTTGTTAAATTATTTCTTAGTTAACTGCTTTCTTTTTTCTATTCATAAAATCAAAAGCTACTGGAGTTGCAATAAATATCGAAGAATATGTTCCTACAACTACACCTATAAGAAGTGCAAATGTAAATCCTCTAATAACTTCGCCTCCGAAAATAAATATTGCAAGAAGCACAACTAATGTACTTAAAGATGTGTTTATCGTACGACTAACAGTATCATTTATCGCATTGTTAATTACTTCACCTGCTTCACGTTTTTTGTATATTCCTAGGTACTCTCTCAAACGGTCAAATACAACAACAGTATCATTTATTGAGTACCCAACAACTGTAAGTAGTGCAGCTATAAATGCTTGATCTAACTCCATATTGAAAGGCATTATTGAGTAAAATAAAGAGTAGATACCTAAAACAATAATAACATCATGAACTAAAGCTGCTAATGCTCCAAGTGAATATTGCCATTTTTTGAATCTAATAAGAATGTAAATAAACATTACAATTAGACCTAATAACATTGCTATAACTGATTTTGATTTAATATCGTCTGCTACTGTTGGCCCTACTTTTTGAGAACTTTGGCGATAATCACTAAAGAATTCATCAATTGTAAGATCTGCGTTAATCATTGGT
>CAYJBL010000207.1:3339-3642 GCA_964368115.1 uncultured Bacteroidales bacterium | reverse complement strand
TTGTTGAAAAAATTACAATACTATCCTTTAATACAGTTAGGTATAGTGTTTTTATTTATATTGATGGCATATTTTGCTTTTAGCGAATCAAGGAAAGCAGAACAGGATCATGTTTGGTTAGGAATGTCAAGAGAAACTGCCCATCAATTAGGAACCCCAATATCATCACTTATGGCTTGGATAGAAATTATTCGAGAAAATACATCAAAGCCAGAATATGTAGATGAAATGGAAAAAGATATTGCGCGCCTAGAAAAAATAGCAGAAAGATTTTCTAAAATAGGATCAAAGCCTCAATTAAAA
>CAYJBL010000207.1:2548-3329 GCA_964368115.1 uncultured Bacteroidales bacterium | reverse complement strand
AATGTGACGTAAATACAATAATTGATAATTCACTAAGCTACCTAAAAACCAGAATTCCATCAGGTATAAATATAGTACAAAGAAATGAGACTTCTGGTGTCGCAATGGTATTATTAAATGTGGAATTGTTTGAATGGGTAATTGAAAATATTTGTATTAACGCGGTCGATGCAACAGGCGGAACAGGAGAAATTACAGTGGAAATCAATAAAAATTCTTCAAAAATTTTTATTGATATTTCTGATACGGGAAGAGGAATCTCAAAATCACAATTCAAAATGATATTTAATCCAGGATATACAACCAAAAATAGAGGTTGGGGGCTAGGACTTTCTCTTGCAAAACGAATTATTGAACAATACCATGATGGAAAAATATTCGTAAAAAGGTCAGAATTAGATGAAGGGACAACTTTTCGTATTGTATTGAAAGATAATGGTTAAAAGACTTATTCGATAAGATATAAAGATAATCTTTTCAGATATTTTAACATACTGAAAAAGTTTTTTTTTTAGATTGAAATTGTTTTTGTAAATTTGTCCGATTTTTTCCTAAAAGAGAATGAATTATTTAAGTCAATATGATATACATGTAAATAGCTTGGAGAACAAGGATTATTCATATGAATTTTCTGTCGATAACGCTTTTTTTTCATATTTCGATAATTCACAAATATTCGGAGGAAATATTGATGTAAATGTAAATTTAGCAAAAAAAATAAATATGCTAAGTTTAGAAATAAGTTTGAGAGGAAATGTAAATGTCGTGTGTGACAGGTGTT
>CAYJBL010000207.1:0-2538 GCA_964368115.1 uncultured Bacteroidales bacterium | reverse complement strand
AAAGGTTTGATAAGCCAATAAATTTTACTGATAGCATTCACGTAGAATTTGGATATGAAACAAATTTAGACACAAAAAACGAGCACGTGATATTTAATCTAAATGAAAATGAGTTGAATATATCTCAGTTTATATATGAATTTGCTCATTTTGCATTAGGTCTCACAAATTATCATCCAGATGACGAATTAGGTATACCAACATGTGATAGCCTTATTTTAAGTTATATTTCGGATGAAGAAGATTTAGGAGAACAAAACGAAGATCAAATAGATGATCGTTGGAGTAAATTAGTAGAGTTAAAAAATAATATAAATTAATAATTTTAAAATAATAAACGATGGCACATCCAAAGCGTAAAATTTCAAAACAAAGAAGAAATAAACGTCGTACACACTACAAAGCAGAATTACCTACATTAGCAAAATGCTCAAATTGTGCAACGACAGTACAATATCATAGAGTTTGTCCTGAGTGTGGATATTATAAAGGAAAATTAGCTATAAGTAGAGAAGAAGTAGCTATCAATTAGTACGATGAATATTGGTATAGATATAATGGGAGGAGATTTTGCTCCTTTTGAGATTCTCAAAGGAGTAATACTTGCCTCTGAACTTATTGAAAATGACGATAAGTTGTTCCTTTTTGGGAAAGAAGATATCATACGAAAAGCACTTGATGAATATGGTACTTCAACTGAAAAGTTTGTAGTAGTAGATTGTGAGCAAGTTATCGAAATGGATGATGAGCCCGTAAAGGCATTCAAAGAGAAAAGTGAGTCATCAATTGTAAAAGGATTTATTTATTTGAAATCTAAAAAAATTGATGGATTTGCAAGTGCTGGAAATACTGGTGCAATGCTTGTTGGAGCAACTCAAGTTGTAGGGGTAATTAATGGGATATTAAGGCCAGGCATATCATCCTACTATCCAAATAATCAAGGAGGGTACAATCTGCTTATTGATGTTGGATTAAATCCAGATACAAAGCCCGAAGTAATGTTGCAATATGCGAGAATGGGAAGTATTTTTGCCCAAACTGTTCTAAAAATCGAAAATCCAAAAGTTTCATTATTGAATATTGGATCAGAAGATTCAAAAGGAACGCCAAGTACAAAAGCAGCATATCAATTATTGGCAGATGACGATAAAATAAATTTTATTGGAAATATTGAAGGTGGAGATTTGCACAAAGGAGATATTTCTAATGTGATTGTAGCTGATGGATTTACTGGTAATATTGTTTTGAAACAAGCTGAATCATTTTATAAACTATTAAAAGAAAGAGGTATCTCAGACGAATATTTTGATAGATATAATTACGAAAACTATGGTGGAATGCCAGTATTAGGCGTAAATAGTCCAGTAATTATTGGTCATGGAATTAGTAGCGAAATAGCAATTAAAAACATGATCTTGCAAACAAAAAATATTATTAATTCTGATTTGTCTGGAAAAATTATAAAAGCATTTGATGTATGACACAAATAAAAGCCGCAATAACCGGAGTTGGTGGGTTTGTACCTCCTAATATATTAACAAACGATGAACTATCTAAAATGGTTGATACTACCGATGAGTGGATCATGGAACGTATCGGTATTAAAGAAAGACGTATATTAGAAGATGGAAAAGCAACATCAGATATGGCTACTGAAGCAGTAAAAGAATTGCTTAGAAAAACAAATACAAAACCAGAAGAAGTAGATATGTTAATATGTGGAGTTGTAACTCCAGATATGCAATTTCCCGCTACAGCAAATATAATTTGCGACAAAGTAGGGATATTAAATGCATTTGGATATGATTTAAATGCAGGCTGTTCTAGTTTCTTATTTGCTCTGATTACTGCGTCTAAATATGTAGAAAGTGGTACGCATCAAAAAGTAATAGTTGTTGGCGCAGATAAAATGTCATCGATTGTTGACTATAATGATCGAAACACATCTCCAATTTTTGGAGATGGAGCTGCTGCTGTGCTTTTAGAGCCAACAACTGACGAAAATGGAATCATCGATTCTATTATGCATGTAGATGGCTCTGGCCGAAAACACTTACATCAGGTAGCTGGCGGATCACTTCGTCCTGCAACTTTTGAAACAATCTTACGAAGACAACATTATATTTATCAAGAGGGGCAACCTGTGTTTAAGGCTGCTGTATCAAGTATGGCAGATGTGTCTGTAAGAATGATGGAAAGACATAATTTAACTCCACAAAATTTAAAATACCTTGTCCCACATCAAGCAAATATGAGAATTATTGAAGCTACTGCAAGAAGAATGAAGCTCCCAAAAGAAAATGTAATGTTGACAATTGCAAAATATGGAAATACAACTTCTGCAACTATCCCTTTATGCTTATGGGAATATGAAAAACTTCTAAAACCCGGAGATAATATTATCATTGCAACATTTGGTGCTGGTTTCGCATGGGGATCAACATACCTGAAATGGGCATACGATGGTAGTTTAGTGAAATAATACTTTTATGCTGCTGTAAAGACTGATAACAACATGATTACATGTTGTTTCTAGTT
>CAYJBL010000206.1:0-3650 GCA_964368115.1 uncultured Bacteroidales bacterium | reverse complement strand
TTTTGAAAGCAAAGTTATTTTGTTTTATTCTATTTTCCATCGTTTAGCTATTTGTTTAGCTGTAATATTTAATACTAAAATTAACATCATTAAAAAGAGTGAACAACTCCAAACCATGTTTATTAGATTAGGGTCGTTATAAAATTCCCATATAAGTAGGGGCACGGCACTTGTTGGACTTAATATATCTAGATTTACAATAGAACTGCCTAATGCTGTCAACATTAACGGAGCAGTTTCGCCTGTAACTCTGGAAATAGAAAGTAAAATACCTGTGAAAATTCCACCAAATGCGGCAGGAAGTAGTATTCGTAGTATAACCTTTGTGTATGATGATCCAAGTGCTAGTCCAGCTTCTTTAAGAGAAACAGGTAACATTTTGAGACTTTCTTCGGTAGAACGAATGATTAGAGGGAGCATCATAATTGCTAGAGCAACGCTTCCTGCCAATCCAGAATAACTTCCTAGAGGTTTTACTATCCATGCATAAATAATAATTCCAATAACTATCGAAGGTGATCCTTGTATTAGGTCGGTAGTAAATCTTACAATATTAGAAAATTTAGTGTTAGGTTTTTCTGATAAATGTATACCAACCATAATGCCAAATGGAATGGCAATTGCACCTGCTAATGCAACCATTATCAATGTTCCAACAATTCCGTTTGCAATACCTCCTGGAATAATTTCGCCTGTACTAACAGCTAACATTGCATCTAGTGTTGTAGGAGTGTTTTCTGTAAAAAAGCTAAGATTAATTTGCCTATAACCCTTTTTCAGAAGTTCCCATAAAATAGCAATTAGGGGGATTGCTGTTATTGCAGAAAGAATACAAACTGCAAACTTAAATATTTTGTCTTTAGTCGCTCTGATATTATAGTTTTTCATTAGCTGAATTTTTTTATGATTATTTTACCAATAAAATTGATTATAGCAGTTATTACGAATAGTAATAATCCAATAGCTATAAGCGAACTTAATTTTAAACCATCAGCTTCTCCAAATTGGTTTGCAATAACACTGGCCATTGTATTTCCTGTATCTGTAAAAGAAAGAGGTATATTGTTTGTATTACCTATTAGCATAGTTACAGCCATAGTTTCGCCTAGTGCTCTTCCTAATGCAAGGACATAGCTTGCAAATATTCCAGAACCAGAAATAGGGAATACTACAGTACGTATTACGTCAAGTCTTGTTGCTCCTAGACTATATGCTGCTTCTTTCATTTCGTTTGGAACCATTGAAATAAATTCAGCACTTAACGAGCTTGCATAAGGAATAATGATTATTGCCAAAACAATTGATGAGCAAATAATCCCAAATCCACCATTACTAACTCCAAGATCAACTAGAATAGGTCGTAGAGCATAAAATCCCCATAATCCAAAAACAATGGATGGGATACCTGCTAGTAGGTCAACCATTGACCCAATTACTCCAGCAATTTTCCTTCCTTTGTAGTATTCACCTGTAAATAAAGCAACTGGCAAGGAAAAAGGAATGGCAATTATAAGTGCCAAAAACGAAGTCATAATTGTTCCAACAATAAACGGAAGGGCTCCATAACTTTCTCTATCTGGATGTGGATCCCAAGATGACGAAAAAATAAATTCGAAGAACCCGTATTTTTGGAATGCAGGAATAGCTCCGCTGAATAGCGAGTATATCATCCCAGCACATATTAGCAATATTAGTATTGATGCTACAAATAGAACTTTTTTTACAATCTTATCTTTCATCTGTTATTTTTTGATAAGAGAAAATTGCAAAGGCTAATAAAAGCCCTTGCAAATTTTATTTAAAATTATTTTTTGATTAGATCACCGTTATAAGTAGCACTATTTAATAGTGTTTTTGCAGTATTTACAGCTTCAGTTGGAAGAGGAGAATAATGCACTTTAGTTGTCAATTCTTGAGCTTCAGGAGATAGCATCCAGTCTAATAATGCTATTGTTTCTTGAGCTTGTTCTAGTGAGCGTGAATTGTAATTTTGTTCTTTGTATAGTATGATCCATGTAAAGCAACTAATAGGATAAGCACCTTTTGCGGATGAATTTGTTATCATTTGTCTAGTATCGCTAGCAATTTCAATATTAGCAGCAGCAGAAATAGTTTCGCTTGATGCAGTTACAAACTCACCATTGTTATTCATTAGTGCAGCTGAAGATATTTGTACTGCAAATGCATACTCAGAACCAATATAACCTATAGCACCATTTGTTTGTTTGATAATCCCAGCAACGCCAGGGTTACCTTTTGCAGCTATCCCATGATTCCATTTTAAAGATTTTCCAGTACCAATTTCTTTTGCCCAAACTTCTGAAGCTTTCGACATGTAATCGCTAAATACGTAAGTTGTTCCGCTACCGTCAGAGCGATATGCTGGCGTTATTGCAATATTTGGAAGGTTTGTTCCTTCATTAATAGCTGTGATTTTAGGATCATTCCATTTTGTGATTTTACCTAGATAAATATCTGCAATAATTTCAGCGTTAAGATTTAAATTGTCAACACCTTCAATGTTATATGCCATAACTACTGCTCCCATACATGTTGGTATATGTATGATTTGCTCTGGAATTTCTGATAACTCTCTATCTGAAAGGAAAGCATCAGTTCCGCCAAAATCAACAATTTTATCTTTAAGATTGCGAATTCCACCGCCACTACCGATTCCACCATAACTAACATTAACACCTGTTTTTTCGCTATAATTTTTAAATGCTAAATTATAGTAAGGTAAAGGGAAAGTTGCCCCTGCAGCTGTGATTGTTACATCTTTTTTTTCAACTCCGTTAGAATTGCTGTTTTGTCCGCCACATGCAACAAATAATATCAGTGCTGCGATGATTGTTAAATTTCTCATTTGTTTCATAAATTTTCTTATTAAATCTTAAATAAATATTTCGTGGCGAAAATATTTCTATATTGTAAAGTAATAATTACGGAATTATTACAAAATTGTTACAAAATGAAGTTTGTATTTAACTTATTGTTTTATAGTGAAATATATTGTGTTATTGTATTCTAATGCCAAATCCAAGCTCCAAAAAATCATCTTCAAATGTATGTGTTTTTAGATTGAAATTAATAAAGTACATTTCATTGAAAGTATATCTTAAACCAAGTTTAGAGTATAATAGTACGCTTTTATTGGAAGGTGTATAACTATTAATAATGTATGTCCCAATATGCATTATAGACGAAAGTTCATCGGTAAGATATATTTCTTGGGTGCAGTGTATCCCAATACGGAAATAATTAGAAAAATTGTTGAACTCAGAAGCGAGTTGAGGCTTAATTGATGGGTCGTACAAAACACTAATACCTCCGCCGAGGCTTCTTTTGGTAGTTAATCGCACAGTAAAATCTGTAATAACTGTATTTGTCATATAAAATTTTGAGTCGGCAGAAATGTTTTTTATTCCTCCTGCATAGTATGCAGAAAACTCTAATTCGGAATTATACATATACCTAGTTTGTCGTTTTGGAAGCAAATAGTTGAATTCGGAAACGAGAAATTTTAGTCCAAAATTAGCACTAAGTTGATATAATCCTAAGTTTGGAAACTTGATGCCAGTATTTGAATAGCGATTGAAAGCAAGGCCTCCAGTTACATACATAGGGAAATCAAAAGGCTTAATGTCGAA
>CAYJBL010000205.1:0-3657 GCA_964368115.1 uncultured Bacteroidales bacterium | reverse complement strand
TAAATTCCTTCTCCATATAAAATATCAAATTCAGCTTTTCTAAATGGTGGTGCTAATTTATTTTTCACAACTTTCACCTTAGTTTTGTTGCCCAATATATCTTCACTATCTTTCAATTGTCCAACTCGTCTAATATCCAATCTTATTGAAGCATAAAATTTCAATGCGTTCCCTCCTGTTGTTGTTTCTGGATTTCCAAACATTACTCCAATTTTCTCGCGAAGTTGATTAATAAAAATGCAGCAAGTTTGTGTTTTATTGATGTTGGCTGTCAATTTACGTAAAGCCTGCGACATTAATCGAGCTTGTAAACCCATTTTAGAATCACCCATTTCTCCTTCTATTTCTGATTTTGGGGTCAACGCTGCTACAGAGTCGATAACAATAATATCTATAGCACCTGAGCGTATTAAATTATCTGCAATTTCAAGAGCTTGTTCTCCATTATCTGGTTGCGAAATTATTAAATTGTCAATATCAACTCCTAATTTCTCTGCATAAAATCTATCAAAAGCATGCTCAGCGTCAATAATCGCCGCAATTCCTCCTGCTTTTTGAGCCTCTGCTATTGCATGAATTGCTAAAGTTGTTTTCCCTGACGATTCTGGACCATAAATTTCTATCACTCTTCCTCTTGGATATCCTCCTATCCCTAGAGCTATATCTAATGCTATCGATCCAGATTTTATAACAGGAACTTCTTCTACTGGTTGCGAACCAAGCATCATTATCGAGCCTTTTCCATAATCTTTTTCTATTTTTCCCATTGCAAGTTGAACAGCTTTCAACTTCTCTTTTCTAATATCTTCAGAATTATTTGCCATAATTATTTATTTTATTTGTGTTAATATTTGAGCCGTATGCTCTTTTGTCTTTACTTTTTCAAAAATTGCATCAATTATTCCTTCTTTATTTATAACGTACGTTTTTCGAAGAACACCGACACTTATTCGTCCATACATATTTTTTTCGCCCCATGCCTCATAGTCCTGTAGAATTTTTTTCTCTGGATCACTTAACAAATCAAATGGCAGTTCATGCTTATTTCTAAATTTCGTATGACTTTCTATGCTATCAGGACTAACTCCAACAACTGAATATCCTTTACTTTGCCACATCTGATAATTATCTCTTAAATCGCATGCCTCCGACGTACACCCAGGCGTATTATCTTTTGGATAAAAGTATAATATCAAATTTTTTCCAACAAAATCACTCAAGCAAATTTCTTTTCCATCTTGATTTTCTGTCTTAAAATCTGGCGCTTTATCTCCTACTTTCAATTTACTCATTTTGTATTCTTTTAATAAGTCAATCACTTAGCTTTATTTATAAAACAATATCAATAGGGTACTAAAATAACACTAAAAAATAATATATAGTCTAATAATATTTTTTTTCTTAAAATTATTATTCTCTACTTTTCGCTCAAGCTATTTAAGCGTAATTTCAATAAAATAATAGGTAGCAGGCTTGAAATATTTTAGCTCTCTAGCAATTCACTATATAATCTTAAATACTGATTCACATTAGTTTGCCAAGAAAACTTCTTTGAATACTGAATTGCTGATTTTTTTATTTCTTCTGTTTTATAAGCTTGAATCGCATTTTCGATTTGTTCTTTGATGTGAATTTCGTCAAAAGTTTCTAGCAAGTAAGTATGTCCTCCTCCAACTTCTGGCAAACTAGATTTATTTGATGTCACAACAGGTGTTCCTAATTGCAGTGCTTCAACAACTGGAAGACCAAAACCTTCAAACAATGAAGGAAATAAAAGTGTATCACAATTTTGGTAATACCAATATTTTTCAGGATCAGAGACTGTTCCAATGAAAACTATTCTATCTGCAATTTTAAGTGTGTTTGCTAATCGAACAAGGTATTTATAATAAGAGCCTTTTCGGTCGCCTGCTATGATTAGTTTATGCTCTGGAAAATATTTCATAACTGGCAATAATACGTGTAAATTCTTTTTGGGTTTTATCACTCCTATTACAAAGAAGAATTTATCATATTTCTCAATTGGAGGCAACATTTCAACTTCTGTCTTTACACCATTATAAATAACGCTAGTATGTATATTACTTAAATCTAAGTTTTTATATGCATCTGTTTTTGAATACTCCGATATAAAGCTAATATGATTAGATCGATTCACTATTTTCTGCAGCTTTTTTAATCTAATTTTTGCTTTAAATTTACTTTTCTCTCCTATAAAATTTAAGTCGTGTATTGTTAGCAATAATTTAGTATTATCTTTAGGTAAAATACTTGGTTCTTGATGTATACTATGCCATAAATCAAAATCTTGCAAATGTTTTTTAATTGTTTCATTTGTAAAGTAATTTGGTCTATCGCCAAAATATCCAACAAAACTTGGTGGAACTAAAAAATTTAATTCTAATGAACTATCTGTTTTTGCAATTTCACTTGCAAAATTTATGGCGACTTGCCCTAGTCCACAATTTAGGTTAGATAATTTATTTAAATCTATTAAGACTTTCATTAATGAGATACGAGCTAAAAACTAATTCGTACTTTTAAATAGAGAGTCAACAAATTCACGTTTATCGAAAACTTGCAGATCGTCTATTCCTTCACCAACTCCGATATATTTTATTGGAATTTTAAATTGGTCAGAAATTCCTATAACAACACCGCCTTTTGCAGTACCATCAAGTTTGGTAACAGTAAGTGCAGTAACTTCTGTTGCTGCGGTAAATTGTTTAGCTTGTTCGTAAGCATTCTGACCTGTCGAGCCGTCAATAACAAGCATTACATCATGAGGAGCAACTTCTATTACTTTTTGCATCACTCTTTTTATTTTAGAAAGCTCATTCATTAAATTTACTTTATTATGAAGCCTTCCTGCTGTATCAATAATTACTACATCTGCTTGAGATTTTACTGCTGCTTGAATAGTGTCAAATGCAACAGATGCTGGATCTGATCCCATGTTTTGACGAATCATTTGCACACCAGTTCTATCTGCCCATATCTGTAGTTGCTCTATTGCTGCAGCTCTAAAAGTATCTGCAGCACCAATTACAACTTTTTTACCTGCTTGTTTGTATTTATGCGCTAATTTACCTATTGTGGTCGTTTTACCAACTCCATTTACACCAACAACCATCAGTACATAAGGCTTATTTTCTGATAATATTTGTTCTTCTGACAGTTGCACTTTATTGCTTTCTTCAAGCAACGAAGCTATTGTGTCTCTCAATAATTCGCTAAGTTCATCAGTGCCGACATATTTTTCATCTTGAACACGCTTTTGTATTCTATCAATTATCCTAAGTGTTGTGTCTACTCCTACATCAGAACTAATTAGTATCTCTTCCAATTCATCAAGAGTTTTGGCGTCAACTTTTGATTTCGAAAATATTAAACGATTAAGTTTATCAAATACGCTAGTTCTTGTTTTTTCTAAACCAGAATCAAGTTTTTCCTTTTTATTCTTTCCAAAAATACCAAAAATCCCCATAATACTTTTTTTGCAAACTTAAATAAAGTTTTTAATAATCACAAACTCTATATTTACCTACAGATAAGACACTAGTACAAATTGATTATTTATATACAACGAAAAAAGCACCTACCAAATTGATAGGTGCTAAAATATCATTATTAATAAACTATTTCTTAGCGAAAAAT
>CAYJBL010000204.1:0-3671 GCA_964368115.1 uncultured Bacteroidales bacterium | reverse complement strand
ACGCAATAAATATCGGCACCTGCAAAAGGTTTATTCAGCACAGACAAAGGAGCAGTACCATTGAAAACAGGGTCAATTACTATGCGCATTTCTGCAATTTGTAAAAAATACGACGAATGCCCGAGCCATACAAGCATATCTTCGCTCTTATCAATTGCAGACAAATCAGTTTTTATGGATGGAATAATTGTTTTTGGATGAGTGGTTTTACTTCTAACAAATAGTAAATCGTAGAAATTCATTAATCGTCCAATTGTGCTTTCTTTTTTCTTCGGGACAGGATTTGGTTCTAAGTTTTGAAAAATTCCGTTTGTTTGGTTTGGTGAGTTCTGTATGCGTAAAGCTCTTTCTGTTCCCTCTTTAATTTTTCCTCCAAATTTAGGATGTTGTAAATATAGCAGGCTAGCAATGGCTATCAGAACGATTACAGCTAAGAATATAGCTATAATTTTTATTAGTTTTCTTAAAATTGTATTCATTAACTCTTTCTCTCGGTATTATATCAGTTTATTCATATTCGTTCGCGTTGCAAAAATAGGTATAATTTAGATTCATTGATATAGGGAGAGTTTTTTTCGTAAATGAATTGTTAAACAATGCTTTTTTTGTATTGTGAGTAATAATAAGAAATGTATTTTTGTGCTTTAAAAATGATAAATATGACATACTGCGATTACGTAAATAATTCGGCAAATAGTGGAATTGAATTTCATAAAGAGTATCATGATAAATATTATGGGTTTCCAATTGACGATGATAATGAACTATTTGGTCGGTTAATATTGGAAATAAATCAGGCAGGGCTAAATTGGCTTACAATTCTTAAAAAGGAAGAAAATTTTCGTAAAGCTTACAGTAACTACAATATTGCAACAATTGCAAATTATACTCTCGACGATAGGGAACGCTTACTTGCAGATGCAGGCATTATACGAAACAAACTAAAAGTAAATGCTGCTATTCACAATGCAAATGTGATTCTAGAACTACAGAAACAATATGGCTCGTTTAAAAATTGGTTGGATATAAATTCTCCTAAAACAAAAGAGGAGTGGGTTAAGCTCTTTAAAAAAACATTCAAATTTACTGGCGGCGAAATTGTAAACGAATTTCTAATGAGTACAGGGTATTTGCCTGGAGCACATTCCAAAGATTGCCCAATTTATAAAGAAATAGAAAAGCAAAGGCCTATGTGGATGAAAGGATAGAAATGAGGTTAATAGTATGAAGTAAAGTATTTATTACCTCAAAATCTTCTCCATCGCTTTCCCTTTGGCTAGTTCGTCAATTAATTTATCGAGATAGCGAATTTCTTTCATTATTGGATCTTCTATTTCGCTAATCTTAACTCCGCAAACTGAGCCTGTAATTAAAGTTCGGTTTGGATGTGGCGATGGAGCAGAGCTAAAGAATGTTTCAAAATCAACAGATTCTTCGATTTTTTTCTGAATTTCCTCTAACGTGTATCCAGTGAGCCAACAAATTATTTGATTTACTTCGTCGGTACTTCTATTTTTATTTTCTGCTTTAGCAATATATAAAGGATATATTTCACTGAATTTCATTTTGAAAACTTTGTGCATACTCATAATAATTGAATTTATTTTTGTGCAAATCTAATGTTTTAGGGCTGTTGCAAAAATTAATTTGCAAAAAAATACTATTTTTGAAGGTAAAAATAGTTTTCAAAATGAAAATTCTGATAGTCGAGGACGAAAAATCACTTGCAAATATAATAGAGCGAGCACTTGAAAAGATAGGTTATACTACAGAGTGCGCAACTTCGTTTGATGAGGCAAAACTTAAGATTGCTCTTTTTGAGTACGATTGTATTTTATTAGATATTATGCTGCCTGATGGTAGCGGACTTAATTTATTAAAGATGCTCAAAGAGAGTAACAAGCTAGGTGGAGTTATCATAATCTCAGCCAAAGATTCAATTGATGATAAAGTTGAAGGACTAAACTTAGGGGCTGACGATTATTTAACTAAGCCATTTCATCTATCGGAATTGACAGCGAGAGTAAATAGCATTATTCGCCGAAAAGGAAATAATGGTGGGACTGAAATAATACTCGGAAATAGTACTATTTTGCTAAATAAATCACAGCTGTCTGTCGACGGGCATTTGTTAGAACTTAGTAAAAAAGAGTACGACATGCTTCTGTTTTTTGCAATGCGTAAAGATCATGTTATAAGTAAAGAACGTTTGGCAGAAGGCGTGTGGGGCGATTTTATTGATCAAGCCGATAACTTCGATTTTATTTATACACACATGAAGAATCTTCGCCGCAAGCTCTCAGCTGCAGGTTCTACAATAGAGATTAAGTCTATTTACGGTTTTGGATATAAATTGATACAACAAGGATTGCAATGAAATTGATATATTACATAATGTTGCGCGTCTCCATTTTTATATTCGCGATATTGGCTGTCTGGGCGGGCTTATTTTATTTTACAATAGTTGAAGAGGTGCAGGAAGAGACCGATGATGTCTTAGAAGATTATTCGGCAATGATTATCCAAAATTTTCTAGCAGGCGAGCCGATGCCGGCGAATGATAATGGTTCGAATAATACATACTACGTAAAATCAATAAGTACAGATAGTCTTTCTTATGCTAAAAGCAGGGAAGGATTTTTTAGTGAAAAAATGTTCATCGAGTATAAGAACGAAACAGAACCAGCTCGAATACTTAGGCAGATTTTTAAAGATAGAGAGGGAAAGTACTATCAAGTAACTGTAATTACGCCAACGATAGATCAAGGCGACTTGATTGATGCAATATGGAACTCGCTTGCGCTTCTATTTATTTTGTTGCTTGTAGCTGTGTTATTGATAAATGTTCTGGCAATAAAAGGTGGCTTGCGACCGCTTAAAAAATTTCTTTTTTGGTTGAATAATAGTAATATAGAGGATTCCACCACTCCAACTATTGAAGAAGGAAAAATTCGAGAGATAAAAGATCTTAGTTCAGCGATAGTAGGTTTTGCTTCTCGAGGCAAAAAGGCTTTTGAGCAACAGAAAGAATTTATTGGAAATGCCTCGCACGAACTTCAAACCCCCATTGCTATTTGCCAAAATCATCTAGAAATGTTGTTAGAGAGTGAATTGACTGAAAATCAGACCGCTGATGTGGTAGAATGCATAAATACCCTAACAAGGTTATCGAAACTAAATAAATCGCTGTTGATGCTTACCAAAATAGAGAATGGAGGATTTGAAAATCACTTGGTTGACGTTAATGAAATTGTGAAACGGAATGTATTGCATTTTGAAGATATATATGCTGCCCGTAACATCTCGCTGACGATAGAAGAACAAGCAAATCTTTCCGTTAATGCAAATAAAGAACTTATTACCACCTTAGTCGTAAATCTAATCAAAAATAGTTATTCGCACAATGTTGATGGCGGTGTGGTGCAAATAGTGATAGGATCTGATTTTTTGAGAATAACGAATAGTGGAAATAGCATCTCATTAAATAACGAAAAAATATATAACCGATTTTATCAGGATTTTTCGAAAGCAGGTTCGTACGGATTAGGGCTTTCTATCGTGCAGTCAATATGTAAGCTATATGATTTTTTGATCAACTACTCATTTGTGAATTCTCTCCATCAATTTACAATAAAATTAAAATAATTAAACCTTATTTCAAATCTTCAGAT
>CAYJBL010000203.1:0-3673 GCA_964368115.1 uncultured Bacteroidales bacterium | reverse complement strand
TAGAAGAATTACAAAACAGATTTAGAAATAGATAAAATATTACTATGACAGAAATAGATATACTGAAAATCAAAATCATCCCTTTTTTCGCACTTACTATTTGAAGTTAGGCTTGTGGTTCATTTGACATAGATGCAGAGAGAGGCTTAAAACATTTAATATACAGTTATCATAATACGCCTAAAGTGGGAGTAAGGGAGCATAGCGCAATCCATTTTGGAACAACAAGAGTAGAAATAAATGAGGATGCAACCATTCTAGAAGGGGAATACTGGGCTTCTCGAAAAACTGCATAAGTAGATCAAGGAAACACAAAAGAAATTTATTATTTCTTTTATTTTTTTGTACATCTCCATCACTCAAACTATGTTTGTTGATGTATGTGCACAATCTTGCAATTTAAATTTATTAGATTACTCGCTTTGCTCGTGATCCCTAGTGTGGGAGGCTATCAAGGAAACACAAAAGAAATTTATTATTTCTTTTATTTTTTTGTACATCTCCATCATTCAAACTTCGTTTGTTGATGTGTGTGCACAAAAAAACTCAAAACCTTAGTTTTGAGTTTCCTTGTGCGGAGAAAGAGGGATTCGAACCCCCGGACCCGTGAAGATCAACGGTTTTCAAGACCGCCGCATTCGACCACTCTGCCATTTCTCCGCTGCAAAAGTAGATAAATATTATTTATTAGCAAAAATAATGTTGTGTTTTTTTGATAATAATTTCATCTTTTTTTGCAAGCTGTTCTATTGTGTTGATAACCAAATTGTCTACTGTCTAACTTTTGCGTTTAAGTCAGTTTCGTAAATCTGAATTAGCTTTGACATTAATTTATCTATCTGCTTGTCAGTCATAGTTTTTGCTGGATCTTGCAATACATACGACAATGCATACGATATTTTGCCTTCTTCGATATTTTTACCTTCATAAACGTCAAAAAGTGAAATAGACTTGAGTAAAGCACCAAATTGTTTGTAGGCAATATCGCTAAGTTGCTTGTAATTTACTTGCTTGTCTATAAGTAAAGATAAGTCGCGTTTTACTGATGGAAATTTAGATACCGGCTTATACGTAAAGTTTAGATTTTTAACAGATTGGAGTACGAGCTCCCAGTTTATTTCTGCGTAATATACACTTTGCGATATATCCGAATCTTTCAAAAGTTTTTGATTTACAATTCCAATGCTCGCAATTGTTTGGCTTTGCTTATTTTTAAAAATTTGCGCAACTTCAAACATGTCTGTATTTTCTATTGTAAAATCAAAATCTTCTAGCGATAATCCAAGCTTGTTGAAAATATTTGAAACAGTACTTTTTAGAAAGAAATAATCGCTAGGTGTTTCTTTTAAGTTCCAAGAAACTAGAGTTTTATTTCCACTAACCCAAATAGCAAGGTTTCTATATTCAGAATATCGTTTTACATCAGCCGTATTTGCATTTTCGGGATTTGCATGGTATGTTTTACCAAATTCAAAGAACTTAATATCAGAACGTTTTCTGTTGATATTATATTTAATACTATCTAGTCCACCATAAATCATAGACGGGCGCATTGTTCCTAAATCGTTGCTAAGTGGATTATATATTTTAACTTTTGTATTATCGTTTTCGTCGAAAAGGTTGTTGCTAATAAGGGAATTACACATTATTTCGTTAAATCCATTAGCCGCTAACATATTTGCTGTAGTGTTAACCAATTTTTCGTTGTCAGGTTTTTCTCCTGTACCAATAGATATAGATATTTTTTGTGGAATTTCAATATTATTGTAACCATAAATTCTTAGAATATCCTCAACAATATCAGCCTCTCTATATACATCAACTCTGTATGTCGGAACTTCAATTTTTACACTATCATTGTCTTCCGAAATTATTTTATACTCTAGTGAATTTAGAATTTTATTTATTTCATTTTTAGGAATTTCTTTTCCAATAAGTTTACAGCATCTATTATAGCTGAAATCTACAATTTTAGCTTCGATTTTGTTTGGATAAATATCAATTATATCAGAAGAAATTACACCATATCCTAAATCTTGAATAAGATTAGCAACTCGCTTTAAGGCATAAGGAGCCATATTAACATCGACGCCTCTTTCGTATCTAAACGAAGCATCTGTACTTAGTGTGTGTCTTTTTGCAGTTCTACGTATCCATGTAGGATTGAAATAAGCACTTTCGATAAATATCTTTTTTGTTGTACTTTTTATCCCACTTTCTAATCCTCCAAAAACACCTGCAATACACATTGGAGCAGATTCATTGCAAATCATTAAATCGCTATCGCTTAATTTTCGCACTTGTTCGTCTAGCGTAGTAAATTCACTATCTTTGGCTACTGTTTTTATAATTACCTTATTGCCAATAATTTTATCGCCATCAAATGTATGAAGAGGAAAGCCTGTTTCGTGTAAAACAAAGTTGCTAATATCTACAATATTGTTTATTGGATTTAGTCCAATAGCTTTAAGCCTGTTTTTCAACCAATCTGGAGATTCACATACGGTAACATTATCCATACATACACCCATATATCTAGGGCATGCTTCAGAATTTTCTACTTCAATATCAACTTTAAATGAATTGGTACTAACAAATGTTTCGTTAATTTCTGGTAATTTATATTTTATATTTTTGAAAGCAGCAAGGTCTCTTGCTACACCAATATGACTAGCAGCATCGACACGGTTAGGAGTGAGGTCGACTTCTAAAACTATATCTTTTTCAATATTGAAATATTCATTTGCTTTAATGCCAACTTGTGTGTCTTCGGGTAGAACTAAAATACCATCGTGAGAATTTCCAATACAAAGTTCATCTTCGGCACAAATCATTCCTTCGGAAACCGCGCCTCTGATTTTTGATTTTTTGATTTTAAAAGGTTCGTCGCCAGCGTAAATTATTGTACCAACTGTTGCAACAACAACTTTTTGCCCTGCTGCGACATTTGGAGCACCACAAACAATATTTAGAGGATTTTCTAAACCAACATCTACTGTTGTTACACTCAGTTTGTCTGCGTCAGGATGCTTTTCACAAGTTAATACTTTCCCTATGACAAACCCTTCTAGTCCTCCTTCGATAGGGGAAAACTCATGAACGCTACCAACTTCTAATCCTATTTGGGTTAGTGCTTTTGATAAATTTTCTATATTATCATCAATATCGATGTAGTTTTTTAACCAATTGTATGAAATATCCATTTTCTATTTTTTTGTGTTACAAATTAAAAAAAACATTTTTTGTGTATACCCTAAAACAACAAAGAACAAATAAAATTTGCCCTTGTCGTTTTATAATATTTATATATCAAATTACGATGCAGTAAAGAATAAACCTTTTGGTGTTATGCTAAGTACTGGAATTGGCGAAGTAGATAACATTTGGTGAGCATAAGTTCCTAGAACAATATTCATTAGCGAGGTTGTTTGCTCAGTCATAATTGCTATCAAATCTGCATCAATAGATTTTGCGTATTCGATTGTAATTTCAGTAATATTATCACCAACTAGAAGGCTAGATTCGTATTTAACTCCTTTTTCGTTAAAGTATTTTTTTACTTGGTCTGCGTAAAGAACAAGCTTGTTGTGTATACCTTCGCTAGTAGAGCTAGTTACTTTAACAATATGAACTTCTGCATTAAACATTTGTGCGATTTTTGCTACCATTGGCA
>CAYJBL010000202.1:0-3676 GCA_964368115.1 uncultured Bacteroidales bacterium | reverse complement strand
ACAAAAATGAATCTGAATAATAAATCCTATTTATAGCTTCCCCATTTATTGATTTTACTTCAAAATTTATTTTATCATTATTCTTATACTCCTCTATTATTTGTTTTTGATATTTTTTATCAAGCATTAATGTAGAATCAAGATTTCGATACGATAATACATTATCGTCGTTATCTACAAGTATAACTGGAATTGTTTCGTTATTTTTTAGGACTTCAAATAGAAAACTCACATCTTGGTTTGGGGTTGAACTAATAAGTCTTTGTGTTGCTTCTGCCCATAAACTTATACGTTTTCGTTCTTCCGAGGCTAAATCATTCATTAAGTTTTTTGTATAGAAAAAAGAGAGCAAACCAATAAGTACTGCAAACAAAAGCAGTGTTAACTTCCATTGTCTTTTTTTCTTATATAATCCTATAATATTTCTTTTTACCCTTCTCATCATTCATCTAAACGGAATTTTATTTTTTTTATTTTAAAAATAAATAAAAATAATTTCGTATTTGAACAATTTGTCCAAATAAAATACATAGTAAGAGACTCCAAATAACAATCATTGAGAATACCTTTTTAGCATTTACAATTATGTTAGCTAGTAACAAACTTAATGGTGCATACAGCAAAAACACAGACTCCATTGTTGAATAAGGTAAAACCATAACTACTACTTCAATAAGCACAATTATTTTTAGTATATTTTGAGAATATCTCGTAATAATTCTTCGTCCTTTTCGGATAAAATATTCACTTATTAATATATAAAAAGAGAATAATACAATTGGTAGAAATATAAGAATGTGATAATTGGTGTATTTTACTTTCGAATAATTTTCTTGTAAACTTTTTCCTACTGAATCAATAAACATTTCTACATCCATATATAGATACACTATACCTAACAGTAATAATGTTGGCAACAATAAACCTAATATAAATGCAAAAATTTCCTTACGATGTAAGGGTTTTATTATAATCATTGTGATAAAAAGTACTGGCACTACATATATTAGTTTTGCATGAATAATAAAAGAAACTACAGAAATAAACCCTACCTCAAAACATTTCTTTTGTATTTTTTGTTCTTCATACATTGAGAATACACGCACGACAGCTATAAACAATAGCATCCCCGCAAACATTTCTGGGATGAGACGCTGAGCATTAATAAAAAATCCTGTTAACAATGCAAATACAATTCCTGGCAACTGATAAGCGGAGTCGATTATAGATAAATCTGAATTTACTTTATTAATATAAAATGCAAATAAAATACATAGTATAAATGCAATACATGTATATAAATATTTACTTAGTAATGTATCTGATAATTCATGTAAAAAATAATTATGATTTTCATAGCTCTCTATTGGAGTAGGCATAAAATAAAATTTAAATCCCCACACAATTAGCATAACGACTACAATTACGACATAATTTTTTGTATTGTTAGACTTTATCAAGTTTAGCATTTATGTTTTGGTCTATGTTTTAAATTTATGTTATAATAGATCAAAACCTAAATCGTTTCGATAGTACATTTTATCGAATGTTATGTTATGTATTTCGTCATAAGATACTCGTAATGCGTCAAATATAGTTTGTCCGTATGAACTTATTGCAAGTACTCTACCTCCAGAACTCAATATTTTACCATCAATTTCTTTTGTTCCTGCATGAAAAACTATACTTTTGGTTACGTTGTTTAAGCCTTGTATTTCTTTATCTTTCTCATAAGACTCAGGATAACCACCTGAAACTAAAATTATTGTTGCAGCAGCGACATCTTCAAAATCGACTCTTACTGTATCTAATTTTTCTTGAGCTGCTAAATCTAATAGATTTAATAGATCTGTTTTTAGTCTCGGCATTACTACTTCAGTTTCTGGGTCACCCATACGCACATTATATTCTATTACATAAGGATCTCCGTTTACGTTTATTAAACCAAAAAATACAAAACCAACATAGTCCATTCTTTCTGCTTCAATTCCTTTTATTGTTGGCTTAATAATTCTGTTTTCAACTTTTTCTCTAAATTCTGCATCATAGAATGGTACAGGAGATATTGCTCCCATTCCACCAGTATTTAATCCTGTATCTTTTTCGCCTATTCGTTTATAGTCTTTTGCCTCTGGTAAAATAACATAATTTTTACCATCAGTCAGGGCGAATACTGAACATTCTATTCCTGAAAGAAACTCTTCTATAACTACTCTTGAACTAGCTTCGCCAAACTTTCCATTCAGCATATTTTCTAGCTCATCTTGCGCTTCTTTAATATCTTCAATTATTAAAACTCCTTTGCCTGCAGCTAAGCCATCAGCTTTTAGTACGTAAGGAGCTTCTAATTTTGTTAAGTACTCTTTTGCTTGTTCTATATTTTGCAATGTTGCAGAAAAATAACCTGCTGTTGGAATATTGTATTTTGTCATAAACTGTTTGGCAAAATCTTTACTCCCTTCTAGCATTGCAGCATTCTTGCTTGGTCCTATTATTTTTAGTTTGTTATACTCTGTTATTCCTTTAAAATAATCCGTTATTCCATTTACTAATGGATCTTCAGGACCAACAACCAGCATATTTATATTGTTTTGTAAAATAAATTCAGAAATTTCAATAAAGTTATTTATATCTAAATTTACATTTTTTGCAATCATTGCTGTGCCTGGATTTCCTGGCGCAACATATAATTTTTCACATAGTTCACTTTTTTTTAATTTCCATGCAAGAGCATGTTCTCTACCTCCCGAACCAAGTAATAAAACATTCATAATTTCTTTTAATTTGTGCCGTAAAAATACTAATTATATTAAACAAGTCCAAAACGATTATTAGTATATAAAAATGAATCTAAGCAACTAATAATTACTATAGTTAGTAACTTACAATCTAAAATAAGCTAAAATAACCTATATGAATTTTAGATGCATTAAAATCAAAAGGCGATTGATTTTGTTTTCCGATAGCAAAAGCCATCGAAAAGACACCTGCTGGCGTTTTTAAATCGACACCAATTCCTGCTCCCATAGCATAAGCGTCATAATCTGATGTTGTAAATCTTTTTTCATAGTAAGCAATATCATAAAACGCAAATATTGCCGATTCTTGCTCAAATCTATAACGTAATTCTGAAGTAAACAAAGTATAAGAACTTACAGGGATTGATAATTCATTGAACCCTCTTATTGATTTTAGTCCTCCAATTAAATCAAGTTCGTTATCAAATATTTTTTCACTATAAGTCACTGATGTATAGCTCCTTAATTTTAATACAAAATATTTTGTTAGAGGAAAATATTTTATTAAATCCAAACTAGTATTTACCTGAACATCAAGCTCTGATACATCATTCTCTATATACGATTTTGTTCCAAATGCAGAACTAAATATCAAAACCTCGCCACTAGATGGATTAATTACAAAATCAGTATTTGTAAATTTATATTTTAATCCATATAAATTTATTGAGTATTCATTCAAATTAGAAGTGTGTTGTTTTTTTGTTTGGAATAAGAATGAAGATTCGTTTTTATAAAAAATTTCAAATCCATTTACTAAAGAATTTCCAAATAAAACATTTGCATTAAAATCAATATTCATATATGTTGAATCTTGTTTTTGCAATTTAAAATCTGTCCCTACTCCAAATTTTGTTTTAAACAAATATGGCATAGAA
>CAYJBL010000201.1:0-3727 GCA_964368115.1 uncultured Bacteroidales bacterium | reverse complement strand
CTTAAGGATTTTACTTTTTGATGAATGACGAAGACGTCTAATTGCCTTTTCTTTTATTTGTCGTACGCGTTCACGAGTTAGTCCGAACTTATCTCCGATTTCTTCTAAAGTCATATCTTGACATGATATACCAAAAAATAATCTCACAATATCTCTTTCTCTTTCTGTAAGCGTAGCAAGGGCTCTTTCGATTTCTTTTGCTAAAGATTCTTCAATCAATTTTGAATCTGTATTCGGCAAATCGGAGTTCTCTAATACGTCAAGTAAGCTATTTTCTTCACCATTTACAAATGGAGCGTCAACAGAAACATGTCTACCCGAAACTCTTAACGTATCTGCAACCTTTTCTTCTGTAAGATCCAATTCCTTTGCTAATTCAGCAGAGGTTGGTTTTCTTTCGTTTTCTTGTTCAAATTTTGAGAAAGCTTTATTTATTTTATTAAGTGAGCCAACTTGATTTAATGGTAATCTTACTATTCTTGATTGTTCAGCTAAAGCTTGCAGTATTGATTGGCGGATCCACCATACTGCATATGAGATAAACTTAAAACCTCTTGTTTCATCAAATTTTTCTGCAGCTCGTATCAAACCAAGATTTCCTTCGTTTATTAAATCTGGCAAACTTAAACCTTGATTTTGGTATTGTTTTGCAACAGACACTACAAAACGTAAATTTGCTCGTGTAAGTTTTTCTAAAGCGATTCTATCTCCTTGTTTTATTCTTTGAGCCAGTTCAACTTCTTCGTCAATAGTTATTAATTCTTCTTTTCCGATCTCTTGCAAATACTTGTCAAGCGATGCACTTTCTCTATTAGTAATTGACTTTGTGATTTTTAGTTGTCTCATTTCTGTTGTTTATTCTTAATTTTTGAAAATATTACTATGTTTTATCGGCTATATACGTACAAATGACAAAAAGGTTTTAATTTTTTGCCATTTTTTTACTTAATATTGAAAAATAATTAACAATATATTGATAGTGAGTTGATTTTGCGATTAAAATTTAAAGCCGATTGTTGCAAATATATTATGTTTTGTATTTGTATTATTAATTTCTGGGCTATTTATTCCGTATCCTTCATATAAATAATAGTTGCTATCACCAGTTATGTAAGAATAGGCTAAATCAAAAAACATACCTCCATATCTAATGCCAAATCCACCAGAAAATAATATATTTGATGAATTTTCGTTAAAGTGGGAACTTGCGTACGGAGAGCCATAATATGCTGTTCCTGCTCTTAAGCTAAGCATTTCTATGCGATATTCTAAACCTAGCTTAAGATTATGTGCAGACCTGTATTCTGCTTGAATGTTATTATTTTCGGAAATAAAAGTATATGAGTTAGATTGTAATTTAGATTTTGAATAATCGATATACTCATAATCTATATTTATTAATGCTATATTTGAAATAATAAATCCTAAGCTTCCGTTTGCCTTAAAAGGAGTATTAAGTTTATATTCAAATATACCATATTTAGAATCAAGACTGATAGATTTATTTATATCATTAAAATTTGAGGCAATTGAACTACTGTATCCATCTGTTAAATTATAGAAAGTAGGAGTATGTATTGCTCCTCCAAGTCTAATCCAAGTTACTGGAGCATATAAAAAGCCAAATTTGAAATTTAAACCTGAACCTCTTGTGCTAAAAGATTCTCTAAATGAGAATGAGTTAAAATCAGCAATATTGTCATTAACATCTGATTCTTCAATCGTTTTTACTTCTTCATAGTTAATTGACTGCACACCTAAAGACATTCCAATAAAAAACTTATGACTTACGTTAGCAGATATTGAAAAGTTATATTCACTTTGCTGTCCATCTCTTAATATATATGCAGATTGCTTTTGTCCATAAACGCCGTCGTATGCACTAACATAGTTCATAGAATCAGCAGAAGCTAAATCAATTATATATGATTCCCACGCTAAATGTGAATAGAAGTTGTCATTTTGTTTTAGAGATCCGTAGTGATTCCCTGATGCTTTGTTTGCAAACCAGTCAGTCATAGAATTTATGTTATTTATTCCGTCGACTAAAATACTACCACTAAAATCGTTGATTACATTATAACTAAAACCAAAATTGATATTGGATAATGCTCCATTATTAATATTTACATTTCCTAGATAACCAAAATTAGAAATTTTCATACCAACTTCAGATTGATCAATATTTCCTGAAAGAAAATCAGAACTATTGTTGCTGATCGAAAAAGAAGGTGTTAGTGTGATTTCATTGGAACGAAATACACCAAGTCCAGCAGGGTTAAAACCACCAACTGAAATGTCTCCTCCAAGAGCTCCAAAAGAGCCTGCCATAGCGTTGTATCTTGATGTGCCACTTGGAATTAAATGTGAGTATCTTAATGCATCAACTTCGTTTTGAGCAAGCGTCACTAACGAAAATGACACTAACATAAAAATAATGTATAATTTAATATATTTCATAATTTATAATATTATTATAGTTTAATGTTATTTGTTATCTACGACCGCCAGAGCTCATTGAAGAACTTCTACTAGATGAAGAACTTCTGCTAGATGAGCCACTATTGAAAGAGCTGCTTCTAGTAGATGAACTAGAACTACTACTTCTCATACTTGATGAAGTGCGACTACTATTTGATTGATTACTATATGATCTAGGAGATGAACTTCTTGCAGGAGCATTGTAGTTGTTTCTACTTGGTTGAGAGCTTCTGTTGTTATAGTTGTATGAACGAGAACTACTTCTGTTGTAATTTGAAGAGTTATTTTTATTTTGGTTATTTTGTTGTGTAGAAACTCGATTTGAATTAGAAGAATTATTTACATTGTATGTAGCAGTATTTGAATTTCTTCTAGTATTATAGTTTGTTTTTGAATTATAATTAGGCTTAGTATTTGCAGATGATTGTGAAGGGGTTCTTGAATTATTAATTCTATCTGAAGTAGTATTTGGTGTTCTACCTTGTTGCGTTATTGATCTAGAATTTGGTTCAGGTGTAATTCTTACAGTCTCACTTTCTGATACTTTTCTCGAATCACCACTTGATGAAGGTACTCTAGATGTTGATGTCGACGAATTTGAAAGACTAGATGAATTTGGCGTTCTGCCAGCAGTTGTGATAGTTTTTTGTGCAGTACCTGATGCAGTTCTTACACTGCTGTTAGATTCTGGAACTCTTGCAGATGTATTGCTAAATCCGCCATTGCCACTACTTGAACCACGGTGACCATAATATGTGCCGCCAAAAGGTTTATCGCCATCATCGGATGAACCATGCCATAATCCATTAATATACCCGTTATTGTATCCATGCCAATAGCTATTTCCATAATAAGGATTGTAATACCACGAATTATAATACCAAGGGTCATAATGCCACGAATAATATCTCCATGGATTGTATACATAGCTGATTCCCCATCCACCATGCCAATAATCATAATATCCAAATGAAGGATAGTGCCCTAGGCTAATGAAAACTTTTGTGTACGAATCGTCGTAGTCATCGTTATAGTAACTACCGTCATCATAATATTCATCGTAATATTCTCCACCATCATTTGTGTAGTAATCCGACGTTTCGTTATATTGTTCTGAATCATAATAAGGGGTTTCATATAACTCAGATTGATAATTATTTGATATATTTTTATTTGTCTCGTTTTCTACAGAAGTTTTTGGGTTATAATATACGTCGTCGTATGTGCTTGAATTGTAGTGCGCTAG
>CAYJBL010000200.1:0-3728 GCA_964368115.1 uncultured Bacteroidales bacterium | reverse complement strand
CATGATAATGCTTTTTGATAATCATTTGAGATACTTTTTGAACTTGATAATTTATAGTTTTCAATAGCCGATTCAATATTATTTGTTCTGAAATCAATTTCGGCTATTGCGAAGTAAACTTGGTCAAGGAAATTAGTGTTTTTATCATCCTTGGTCATTTTCTTGAGCGTTTTCCTAATATCTTTGCTATTCTTTCCTGAAACATCAGCGCATTTTGCCATATTAATTTTTGCACTGAATTCCATTTCGTATGATTTACTATTGTTTGTTACAATTTTATACAACTCAGATGCTTTAGAAAGCTGGCCTTGTTTTTCGTATATCTGGGCAAGTAGATAAGTGTAACGAACGCGTTCAGATTTGGTTCTTGACTTTTCTATTGCTTCATTTAGTGTTGGTATAGCACTTTCAATTTGATCTTGTTTTAGAAAATAATCAGCATAAATTGCAGAAAAATAGGATTGTTGTTTCTTTGGTAATTCATTTTCTGCATCAATAAGGTCTAGCATTTCTTTTGCTGACTTGTAATTTCCTTGCTCATTAAATGTTCTTGCTAAATATAATTGGGCTAAATATTTGGTTGATTCTTTCGGAAATTGATGTATAATATACTCAAAGTTTTGTCTAGAATTAAGATAGTCGCGCTTGATGAAATATGCTTTACCCATAAGTAGATAGCAATCATCAATCCATTTGTTAAATTCTTTTTGATCAAAAAATTCTTTTTCTTTTTTCGATAAACTACCTGAGCCTTTTCTTTGGGGCTTTTTCGTTATCGAATGCATTTTTATCCCTTTTGCAGATTTCTGGATTGCTTTTTCCATATCTCCATTTGCCGAGCTAGCAAGTTCTTCTTTACTATCAACAAATACATCTAGTATTTCATTGTAGTTATCCTCATTGCCATCATTAATTTTTATTAATCCTCGTTTGTATGCTTCGTTTCCATTAAAGTATATGTTGTACTTTAATGTTGTATTATGATATGTTCTTGATAGGCTTGTGTTTTTCTCCGTTGAACATGAAGTGATAGTTGCAGTAATTACTGCAACTATCACGTATATTGGTATGTACCTATTTTTTATTTTCATAAAATTGTGTAACTAGGTGATTTTTATTCAACTGTTACAGATTTGGCAAGATTACGTGGTTGATCAACATTGCAGCCTCTTTCAACAGCAATGTAGTACGATAGTAATTGTAGTGGAATAACAGTAAGTAGAGGAGCTAGAGCAAAATTTGTCTCAGGAACTTCAATTACATGATCTGCCATTTGTTTAATAACAGTATCTCCTTTACTTACAATAGCAACAACTATACCTTTGCGAGCTTTAACTTCTTGTATATTAGAAACTATTTTGTCATAAGACTTATCCTTTGTTGCAACAATAATTACAGGCATTTTCTCATCTATTAGAGCAATAGGTCCATGTTTCATTTCTGCAGCAGGATAACCTTCTGCATGTATGTAACTTATTTCTTTTAGTTTTAAAGCTCCTTCAAGTGCTACAGGGTATAAATAGCCTCTACCTAGGAATAGGCAATTGTTAGCATCTTTAATATTAAGAGATGCATTTTTTATTTCCTCAGCTTTTTGAAGGATTTCTTCTATTTTTGAAGGAATCTCATATAAGTCATCCATTAGCTTATTTGCTTCGTCTTTTTGTAACGTCCCATTTGATAAACCGATTGATATTGCCATCATTGATAGGACGGTAACTTGAGCAGTAAAAGCTTTTGTTGATGCAACACCGATTTCTGGACCTGCATGTGTATATACACCAGCGTTAGTTTCGCGAGGTATACTAGCTCCAACAACATTACATACGCCAATAACTATTGCACCTGCATTTTTTGCTAATTGAATTGCTGCAAGTGTGTCAGCAGTTTCTCCACTTTGACTTATTGCAATGATAACATCACCATTATTGATAATTGGATTACGATATCTAAATTCAGATGCGTACTCAACTTCTGTAGATATGCGAGCAAGATTTTCGAATAGATATTCTCCAATTAGACCAGCATGCCAACTAGTTCCACATCCAATAATAATGATACGCTTTGAAGAGATTAATTTATCATAGATGTTTCGTAAACCTCCGAGAATAAGATATTTTTCTTCGAAATTTAAACGTCCTCTATATGTATCTCTAATTACTTTCGGTTGTTCGAAAATTTCCTTCAGCATGTAATGATCAAAACCGGTTTTTTCAATTTCATCGATTTTTAATTCAATTTTTTGTATTTCAGGATTTTGAGATATTTTGTCTAGATCTGTAAGTTTTAAACCATCTTCAGTGTCAATAATAGCAATATTATTGTCTTTTAAATAGATAACAGAGTCTGTATATTCAACGATAGGAGTGGCATCTGAGGCTATAAAATATTCGTCATCTCCAATTCCAATAACAAGTGGGGAGCCTTTTCTTGCTGCAATCAATTCATTAGGCAAATCTTTGCATAGTACAACTAATCCGTATGCTCCCTCTACATTATTTAATGCAGCAAATACAGCATTTTCTGCATTTGTTTTAGCTGATTCATTTTCTGATTCTGGAGTATTAAGATAGTAATATTCAATTAGATTAGCTAAAACTTCTGTGTCTGTTTCGCTTACAAATTTATATCCTTTTTCTTTAAGTGATATTTTTAGTTTTGCATAATTTTCTATAATTCCATTATGAATAATGACAAATTTTCCATTCATGGATTCATGTGGATGTGCGTTATTATCTGAAGGCTCTCCGTGCGTAGCCCAACGAGTATGACCAATGCCAATATTACCCGATATATCTTTACTGTTTGTTTGATTTTCTAAATCAGCAACTTTTCCTTTACACTTATAAATTCTAAAGTCATCATTGCTCAATGCAATGCCAGCAGAATCATAACCTCTATATTCAAGTCTTTTAAGTCCTTTGATTAATATATCATAAGCTTCTCTTTTTCCTATATATCCTACTATTCCACACATAATTTAATTTTATTTAGTATTTTGAGTAATAAATTTCTAATTTAATTCTGCTATCTGAATTGTTATTTGCATTTAATACAGTGCGATAAGGTTTAACTCGATTATCTGTTGCAAATAAATATAATCCATAATCCGTAGAACTTAAATTTATAAGTTCTTGGATATGAAAAGGTATATTAAACCTATATTCGTACGACTCGTTTAGTACGCCACCAAAATTATTTGCATTTAACTTATAGTCTAAGACAAAGTCTTGGGCACCAGATTCTAATATTGAAAACATAGAAAGGGCAGGAGGTGGAGCAAATTGATCTTCGTTATTATTTTTATCTATTGAAATAATTAACTGAGCTTTACATATTGCAATATTTGTAGAGTCTAAGTATGATTGAATTTCTGGAAAATTTAATTTTGCTTTAAGACCTCCTAAACTTTGAATATATGCTTTTTCGTAAAGTGCAGTTGTGTCTGAAAGAATATTTTGAATTTCAATATCTGCTGTGCTATAATCGTGTTCAAAGTGATTTATTGTTGCACAGTCAGTATTAATAACAAAGTCGTAAGATAACGAGTCATTGTAATGTAGTGTCATTTTAGAATCATCATGAAATAAGTCAAAAGTAAATATTGCACCATTAGAATATAAGTCGTCTGTTGATACATACAAACCAATAAAATACTCAAGAATTATAGAATTATAAACAAAATTAGAACTATTGTTAGGATTGATAAAATCAATAGCAAGAGAAAA
>CAYJBL010000199.1:0-3730 GCA_964368115.1 uncultured Bacteroidales bacterium | reverse complement strand
TCAGCAACTTTTTTGCAATATAAATAATACATATAAGAAGATATTAAGTGAATATATATTGGAATTATTAACTTAAAACATTTTTATCATGAAAAAGTTTATTTTATTTTTCACATCTATTTTTATTATAAATTGTACAATTGCACAGTTTGTTGTTAATTTAGGAGAAGATATTCACCGATGTTCTGGAGAGAACACTCAATTAAATAGCGAAGTTGTTGGCGGTACGCCACCATATTCATATTTTTGGCAAAGTCTTGATGTAGACGCAACTATTGATGCTTCAATAATGTTGAGCAACATAACTATTGCAAATCCTGTTATTGTATACGATAATTTAGTTGGAAACCCGAACCGTTTTGTTTTAACGGTAACAGATGCTAACAATATGACCATAGTTGATACAATTGCAATAACTACTTCGTATTTTAATATTGCAATGTCGCCAACTTATCCAACTACATTTTATATTGAGCAGGGAGACTCTGTTTGGTTACAAGCACCTGAAACAACTATGATTGATTTCGCAAATGGGGAAGGAGGAACTATAGAATGGAGCCCTTCAGAAAGTTTAAGCTCGGCTATAACTAATTATCCAGACGGCGGAGTTTGGGCGAAGCCAACTGTTTCGACTGAATATACAACTCGGTTTGTAGATGCAGCAGGCTGTAGTCATGTAGATCAAAATAAATATAATGTTGTTGTTGGCATTTCTGCGGTCGAGAAAACAGAATTATCAAATTTGGTTTGTTATCCAAATCCTGTGAGTGGTATTTTATATTTTGAAACTCAAGATGTAAAACGAGTTAAAGTAATTTCAATTTCTGGAAATATTATTCTACAAAGTGAGATTTATAGTTCGCATATAAATCTTAAAAATCTAGCTAGCGGAATTTATTTTATTCATGTCTATACAGATTCAGAAGTTTTTGTTTCGAAAATCATTAAAGAATAGTTTTTTTGTAGTTAAATTAGGCAGTTAGTTCTTACTAGCTGTCTTTTTTTGTTTGTAGTAGCCTAGAATTAGATAAAATCTTTGAATAAAAATTACATTGGAATAATGGGAATTATAGTAAATAAATATTGTTATAAAATATTCTATTTAACATAATATAAATTATGAGACATTTATTTATTTAGTCTTTCAAGCATATTATTTGCAATTCTTTTATAGATTCCTGGTTGATTTAAAAGTTTATATAAGGTATCATAATCTTTCAATAAAATATCTCGCTGTTGATTATCTGGTAAAATACTTCTTAATTCTGTAATAATATTTGAAGTTGTTAAATCATTTTGAATTAATTCGCTTACAGCTTTTTTATCCAAAATTAGATTAACAAGTGAAATATATTTAACATTAGTAATCATTCTTGCAATTTTTACAGTTAAAGCATTTGCTTTATAGCACACAACTTGAGGAACTTTAAATAGCGCGGTTTCTAGTGTTGCTGTTCCAGATGTGATTAAACCAGCGCAAGCATGTGATAATAACTCGTAAGTCTGTCCATATACAATATTCAAGTTAGAAATCTTGAACTGCTCATAAAAGTCATTATCTATTGCTGGAGCCCCTGCAACTACAAATTGATAATCTGGGAAATGCTCGCTTACTTCAGACATAATTGGCAGCATTTTGCGAATTTCTTGTTTTCGACTACCTGCCAATAATGCAATAATTGGTCTGTTATCGAGCTTGTTACTAGCCCTAAAATTCTCTATATCAGTTTTATTGTAAGAATTTGCTAGATCAACTAAAGGATGACCAAAATACTCAACATCAACACCATAAGACTTATAAAAATCTTTTTCAAATGGTAAAATTGTATACATTTTATCGATATAGTCTCTTATTTTATAAACTCTTGATGCTTTCCAAGCCCAAACATTAGGAGAAATAAAATACAGAGATTTATATCCTTGATTTTTAACCCATTTAGCCATTCTTATGTTAAAACCTGGGTAATCGACATATATAACAACATCAGGGTTAAAATCAGTTATTTGTTGTTTACAAATTTTAAAGTTTTCTTTAATAGTTTTCAGATTTTGTAGCACTTCGACAAAACCCATAAAAGCAAGTTCGCGAATATGTTTTCTAACATTTACTCCTTGATTTATAAGTAGATCCCCTCCCCAACCTTCAAAAATAGCGTTGGGATCAAGTTTTTTTATTTCACTAACTAAATGAGAACCATGAAGATCCCCAGATGCTTCTCCTGCAAGAATGAAGTATTTCATTATGCGAATTTAATTACAACAACTAGTATGGTATATATAAAAACAGATATTATTACACCTTTGATAGCATACCAATAATCTATTTTTTTGAAAATAAAGTATAAGATCAAATTTGGTAAAATACAAACACTTAATATTGGAATAATTGTATCTGTTTCTTTCAGCATATTAAAATAGTCTATCAAACTTATATTTTCGCCAGTAAAATATGCGTACGAAAAAAATGCTATAAATGCAATAATCGGTAAAATTATTCCACATAACAAACCTACTGCAGGTTTATTATATTTTTTAATCATATTTGGTCTTGCTTCTATCATAATTATTTAAATCTATTTTTTAATATTTCTATTGTATTATACTCTGTAAGATCGGCTTTAACTGGAACAATTGACGCATAGTTGTTTTTTAATGCCCATTCATCAGATTCTGTATTTTCAGGTTCATAGTTATCGAAAAGACCAGTAAGCCAATAGTAGTTACCTCCATAAGGATCTGTGCGTTTCTCAAAATCCTCTTTCCACACTCCCATTGTTTGTTTACAAATTTTATATCCATTAAATTCGTCTGGAGAAATTGCTGGAAAATTTATATTAAGAGCAACTTGTTTAGGTAAGCCATTTTCTAAAACATCTTCGATTATTTTGTGAGCATTAGCTTTTACAACCGAGAAGTCAGCATTTGAAGAGTGATTTAGCAATGAAAAACCAATTGAAGGGATTCCATAAAAAGCAGCTTCAATAGCAGCTCCCATTGTTCCTGAATATACTACACTAATAGCAGAGTTGCTACCGTGGTTAATGCCCGAAACTACTAAGTCTGGTTTACGATCTAAAAGTTGATTCATACCTAATTTAATACAATCAACAGGTGTTCCATTAACGGCATATCTTGTTAAATGTTCCGATTTCTCATAACATTTTGCTCTTAATGGTGTCAATATACTTATTGAATGACTCATTCCAGATTGACCTGTTTCTGGAGCTACGACAAATACATCTCCATAAGGTTTTACTATTTCAATCAATTCGGCTAAACCTTTAGCATCTATTCCGTCGTCGTTTGAGACTAAGATTAATTTTCTTTTTGACATTCTATACTTATGTTAATTAGAATATAACTCAATATGTTACAAAATATTTTGTGATTTCTGTCTTATTTAACAAAATAACATAATTATATTTAATATGCCAAATCATTTATTAAGCTTCTGATTAGATTTCTATTTTCAAACCATCTACTGCTTCTATGGAATTGGGGAAAATTTGTTTCACCTCTCCCATTATTTTACTAACATCCTTATATCTAGTGGAAAAATGTCCTACAATTAGTTTTTTTGCATTTATTTTTATGGCTTGATTTGCTGCATCTACAGATGTAGAATGGTATGTTTTCTTTGCCATTTTTTTCAATTCTTCTCCAAATGTTGCTTCATGATATAACAAATCAATATCTTGGATGTATTTATTTAATTCGTTTATTGGCAAAG
>CAYJBL010000198.1:0-3757 GCA_964368115.1 uncultured Bacteroidales bacterium | reverse complement strand
CAATATGGTTGTTCTCAAGTTGATGCTGGAACAAAAATAGAAATAGGAGCCTATGCAGAGACAAAAGAAAAGGATCAAGATTTAAAGAAAGAACAGTTTTTAATCAATGATGATAGATCCTTAAATGAAGTAATAGACGAACTATTAGATGATGGATATTTGCCTTCATTTTGTACGGCATGCTATCGAAAAGGACGTACAGGAGAACATTTTATGGAATTTTCAGTTCCAGGATTTATAAAAAGATTTTGCTCTGCAAATGCAATTTTAACGCTTGCAGAATATATCATGGATTACGCTCCAAAATCAACTGCAGATAAAGCATGGAAAGTAATAGATAAAAATATAGACGACTTAAAAGATTATAGAAATATTGAAGAACTGAAGTCAAGAATAGAAAGAATTAAAAATGGAGAAAGAGATTTGTATTTTTAATGATTTTTTGACTAAGAATATTTTATAAGAAATTAAATATGACAAAAAAAGAAACTATCAATATAAGTATAAATTCAGAAATTGGAAAACTTAATGGAGTTATACTTCACACACCAGGGGTTGAAGTTCGAAATATGATCCCTGAAAATATAGAAAAAGCTTTGTATAGCGATATATTAAATGTTGACATTGCTCGAACAGAATATTCGCAACTATCTGGTGTATTAGATTGTGTGACAAATACATTTCAAGTAAAGACATTACTTAATGATATTTTAGAAGATATTCAAGTAAGAAAGAGTATAATAGATTGTGTATGCAAATTAGAATCTTTAGAACAAAAAAGGAATATTTTAGAAGAGCTTGATGCAAATGGATTAGCAAATGGATTATTAGAAGGTATTTTGCGTCCACAAAACAGCCTAACAGATTATATAAACTATAAAAACGATAACAGATATATATTAGATCCTTTACATAACTTTTTCTTCACTCGTGATGCCTCTATATCGGTTAATGATAAAGTATTAATTGGTAAAATGGCAAATAAAATACGAGAACGAGAATCTTTGATTATGAAGTATATATTTGATAATCATAGGATATTCAAAACATCAACAGTTTCGCCTACAGAAAACGATATGTTACAATATTCTGATATAAAAATTGAAGGTGGAGATGTTTTAATCGCTCGTGAAGATGTTCTTGTGATAGGGCTTGGTTGTCGTACAAACTCTCAAGGAATTGATTTTATCGTTGATAAATTAGCAAAACAAAAAGCTAATATGGATATAGTTGTACAGCAATTACCATTTGAACCAGAGTCGTTTATTCATCTTGATATGGTATTTACATTTTTAGATACAGATAAATGTATGGTGTATGAGCCATTGATATTATCAAAGAATAATTATCAAACATTTAATATCAAGATTATAAATGGCGATGTAAAGATCAAAGAAAAAGAAAACTTGTTAATAGCGTTAAATGAATTAGGATTTGATTTACAACCATTATCTTGTGGTGGATCAAAAGAAGTTTGGAACCAAAAACGAGAGCAGTGGCATAGTGGAGCAAATTTCTTTGCTTTTGCTCCTGGAAAAGTAATAGGTTACGAGCGTAATATGAACACAATAGAAGAATTGAATAATCATGGTTTTGAAGTACTTAAAGCAAATGATATAATAACTGGAAAAGTTTCTCCAGAAAATTATAAAAATTGCGTGGTAACGATTGAAGGTTCAGAATTACCTCGTGGTGGCGGCGGAGCTAGGTGTATGACAATGCCAATCAGTAGAAATGAAGTAAAATGGTAATTATTTAATATAAAAACAATAAATAAATATATAATATGAAAGTAATAAGTAAATATCTGTTTGTAATTGTACTATCAATGTTTGCAACGATTTCTTATTCACAAGAAATAGATGCACATCAATGTGGTACTGATTATGTATATACAGAATTAATTAAAAAAAATCCAGAAATTTTAGTAAAGCAACAAGAAATTAGAGAGCAAATTGAAGCTTTGAAAAATATAATGGATAGTAAATCAGAACAAACTTATATTATTCCAGTGGTGTTTCATGTTGTTCATGATTATGGAATAGAAAATATTAGTGATGAGCAAATTATCGAGGCAGTTGAGTTTATGAACAAAGACTATGCACTACAAAGAAGTGATACAAATGAAATTGTAGATGCATTTAAACACTAATATTGAATTTAGATTGGCAAATATTGATCCAGATGGAAATTGTACAAATGGAATTATTCGTACATATTCAAAAAATACATATTCTGGATTTGATGGAGAACCTGGGTCAGCAAAAACTGCATCTCCAACATGGCCTTCAAATAAGTATTTAAATATTTGGGTTGTAAATTCATTGCCAGAAGGAATAGCAGGGTGGTCGTATTATCCAGGAACAGCTCCTCATAATTCAGATGGTATAATAGCCTTACATGATTATATTGGAAGTACAGGAACAGGAACATTTCAGAGAGCGACAACATTAACACATGAAGCAGGGCACTATTTAAGTTTGCCACATCCGTGGGGAAATACAAATGAGCCAACACATTCAAGTAACTGTTCTACAGATGATGGAATAGATGATACTCCAAATACAATAGGTCACTTAACTTGTGATTTAGACGCAGTTACATGTGGTTCATTAGACAATGTACAGAATTTTATGGAATATAGCTACTGTTCTAATATGTTTACTCAAGGACAATCAGATCAAATGAGAGCCGTTTTGAATGCTCCAACTGCGAATCGTAATAATTTGCATACACAATCAAATTTATTAGCAACAGGTGTAGCAAACGGATATACTCCAGAAATTTGCGCTCCAATTGCAGACTTTAAAGCGCAATATACAATGGGTTGTGAGGGCTTTACTGTTGAATACAATAACTTAAGTCATGGAACAAATCAAATTGATTACATAGAATGGCAATTTGAAGGAGGTACGCCTGCTGTATCAAATGTAGTATCTCCTGAAATAGTATATAATGAAGCTGGTACTTTTGATGTAAGTTTATCTGTTGAAAATGAATCAGGAACAGATGCAAAAGATGCGTTAAGCATAGTTAGAATATATGATGTTCAAAATGGATTAACACTGCCAGCAACAATTGGATTTGAAGAAAGTAATTTCCCACATATTTCGGATAATAATGACTATTATGTTGAGAATAACGATAATTTAGCTTGGGTACAATCTAATAATTATGGTTATGAAGGAAAAAGTATTAAAATTGTAGGTCGTAACAAAGACGCTGGCTTAAAAAGTAAATTATTTTTACCTAACATTTATTTACCAAACAATAATGAAACAGTAACTGTAAGTTTTAAGGCTGCTTATGGACATTCAAGTAATTTGTCAGATTATTCGGGAGATAAAATGAAAATATATTTGTCTACAACATGTGGAGAAGAAGAGAGTTTAGTAAAAATCATATCTACATCGCAATTGATATCAAGAGATGTGTTACCATATATTGATTATGTACCAAATGAAACAGATTGGAAAACACACACATTTACAATAAGTCCGTCATATTTAGATTCACAAAATTTACGTCTTGTTTTTGAAGTAGAGACAGGAGGAGGGAACGCAATTTATGTTGACGAAGTTTCTGTTTCAACACCATCATCAAATATTGAAGAATCAACAATGTTAGAAGGTGTTTATGCTTATCCTAATCCTTTTGAAAACGAATTATTTATTGAAACAGGATTAATTGGTCAGTATGATGTAGAGATATATAATATAACAGGAAAATTAGTATTTAGCGAAGTCTCATCAGAAAG
>CAYJBL010000197.1:0-3798 GCA_964368115.1 uncultured Bacteroidales bacterium | reverse complement strand
CGCACCTCCTGATTTAACAAATAATTGCAAATAACCTTCAGATAGTAAATCTTCACTATGCGACGTCTTATATACCTTTATTGTTAATGGCTCAGATGGCTTATATCCATTTTTAGGTGTTGCTCCCTCAAAATACGATTCTGCTAAATAATCTTTACCTTTAAATCTTTCTGCTAAAAACTGAATTTCGTAATTTGAAAGTGGTCGAGGTCCTTTAATAAAGTTAAGCATATCTTTACACATATCTTTATCTTTTGGGTAGGCACAAAGAGCAACTATTGTCAATGCAACCATCTTGTTTGGATCTTTAAAATCTGTTCCTTCCATCATTTTAAATTCTTCAAGATTTGCTGGCATTTTATCTATTTTTATACTTACGTGCGTTGCATGTCTTAGTCCATCTGGATTTGACTCTTGAGGAGACATTTGTTCGTCATTAGTTAACTCGTTTACCACACTTCCAATTGTGCTTTTTAGTTTATCAAATATTCCCATAATTTATATTTTAATTGTTTTTCTCTTAAATACACTATTTCTATCCTCATGATACATCTACAGTGCTTTTTTTAAATTTAATTTCTAATTAAACCTTTGCGAATCTAATCTCAAATAATACAATATTTTTACCGTTAGCTGGCAAAATCATTTCTTTTCCCTGAAAGTCAAGCTTTAATCCACCTTCTACAAGCGAATATGTCCCAGACATTGCCTCTTCTGGTGCATCATTTGGAATTAGTTTATATGTATTGTCTGAATTAATAACTACATAAAAATCCTTTCCTCCGTCTATTGGAACAATTGGTCTCCATTCGCCAATAAAAAATTCATGATTTAATTCTACATCTTCTTCGTCTAGTGTGTCGCTAATTTTTTCAACTTTTATTTTATCAGTCATTGGCAACACAACTACAAGATTACTCCCTTCTAATAAAAGTTCATATTTTTCCCCTCCAGTGTTAACCATGATGCCTCCGTCTATTTTTTCCCAAACAGAATAGATCGTCATCGCATCTCCAAATAAGGATAGCTTTATACTAATCGTTTTATTGTTATAAATATTTATTTCACAATCCTCTACCTCATTGTGCCATTTTCCTACGCAATTAAAATCCGCAGGCGTTACACCAACTTCTTCTTCGAAAGGTTGCAAATGAAAAGTTTCGTTAACCAGCGTGTCTTCAAAATCTACACAAGCTCTAAACTTAAGCTCAATTTCTTTTACTTCGCTAATATTATTTTCCTCTAAGTCACTTTTTGAAATTTGTAATTTGGCAAATTGTGAGCAGTTAGCTTTTACTTGATGTGTAAAAAATGTATCTATTTTAACACCTTCGATACGCACTTCGTCGATATAAAATGAAATACTTTTTTCTGTTTTATTCTCAAAGAAAAACTGAACGCAATATACACTTTCATTTTTTTGCTCATAACTATACACCACAGCTTTTCCATGTTCGCTATCAAGAAGCACTTGGTCTGTAGTTTTTGGTGCTCGAACAAATTTCGAGGCATTTTCCTCTCCTAGTGGATAAATATGTATTTCTTTTGTTATTTTTTCCGAACTACTATCCGATTCGTCGTACAAATCAAACTCAAGTGCTATGTCACTAAATTCGGTTAAACCATAACTCTTGATTTCTTTAAAATTTTTATCAAATTCATTTGTGTCATTTGTATTGGGTTGCAGTTCTTTTGTGCAATAAAAATGACCATGATATTGTATTCCATCAATAATAATGTTTCTCAAAAAGTACGAATATGTTTTCTCCTGCGATTTGTTTTCGAAGTAAACATTCATACTAAGATTTGCTTTGTTTAATTCAATGTTCTCAAGTCTTAGAACATAATCCTGATTGTCTAAAATAATTTCTTGTTTTTGCATAAATAGTTGTTTTTTGTGAAATTTGTATAAATAATTTTTATTCATGAACATATTTTCAAATATGACACGGTAACAAAGATATAAATTTATTCTAATTCTCACTATTTTATTCAATAATTTTAAACTTGCCTTTGCAGTCGCGAACAAAATAATCTAATGAGAAAGTTGTATATATCAAATTAAACAATACGATGGGAGCATCTCCATAACTGTAGCATAAGCTTTCCTACTAAACACTATAATTCAAATGGTATAACTCTTATGAAAAATAAACAACCTTATTTATATAAATTCAGTTTTTATATAACAAACGATTGATTTGCGATTTAAATGCTTTTATAAGCATTTTTATTGATAAAAACATAAAAACTCCAATCAAAGGTAATCCCCAAATCAACAACATATAACGATCATTATCATGCGGTAAAAATTCAGAATATTCAGATAATAATGCCAAAAACATCCACACAGAGCCTAATAAAAAACTTGCGCTTATCACACCTGCAATAAATGCGCTCCAACGAAAAAATTGTTTGATCAATAATCCTAATACCACAAATGCGATACTCGGAAATATTAATGTTGAATAATTCCAGTCTCCATTTATTATTATATCAGAAACAACTTCAAATAATATATATGCCAAGAAAGATAGAAAAACTATCTCGGGTAAATATGAATATATTTTTCTAAAACTAATTCCTTTTTCCATTGTTCTCGCTGCGTTATAAATTCACATTATAAACGAAATTTTTATATTTTATTGTACAAAAAAAGGATACCTAACATAATCAAGTATCCTTTTCTCTATATTTTGTTACTATTATTTATGTCTTTTCTTTCTTGAAAGATCACTTGGCTCAAGAGCTAGTTTTTCTCCTGCCAATAAGGCCGCAACACCTTCTTTTGCGCCAGAACAATCTTCACATAAACATTCGTTCGTATAGTTTTCTGGTTCTGTATAAGTTGTTATTACTCCTTCAAAATTACGCAACACAACCTTTCCTGGACTTTGAGAAATAACATAATTAGGCATTACTGGTGTTTTTCCTCCACCACCTGGAGCATCTACAACAAATGTAGGTACCGAATATCCAGAAGTATGTCCTCTCAAGTTTTCAATAATTTCTATTCCTTTAGAAACTGGCGTTCTGAAATGTTCTAAGCCCATTGATAAGTCGCATTGATAAATGTAATATGGTCTAACTCTTATTTTAACTAGATTTTGAACCAATTTCTTCATAGTATGCACACAGTCATTTATGCCTCTCAATAAAACTGTTTGATTTCCTAAAGGAATACCTGCATTTGCTAGTTTCGAACATGCTTCTGCTGCTTCAGATGTAATTTCCTTTGAATGGTTAAAGTGTGTGTTTAGCCAAATCGGGTGATATTTTTTTAGCATGTTTACTAAATCGTCTGTAATACGCTGAGGGCATACAACAGGGACACGCGAACCTATTCTAATAATCTCAACATGAGGAATTTCCCTTAAGCGTTGAATAATTGACTCAAGCATTTTATCTGAAACCATTAACCCATCGCCACCTGACAGTAGGACGTCTCTAACTTGTGGGGTTGCTGCAATATAATCTATCGCTTTTTGTATACGATCCGATGGTGACTCTCCGTCTGTTTGTCCTGCAAATCTTCTACGCGTGCAATGACGACAGTACATCGAACACATGTCTGTAATTAAAAATAAAACTCTGTCTGGATAACGATGCGTTAACCCAGGTACTGGAGAGTCTTCATCCTCATGCAATGGATCTAATAAATCTGCTGCTGCTTGATGAGTTTCTGCGCCTGTCGGAATTGCTTGTTTTCTAATTGGACAATTTCTATCTTCTGGATCTACCAAACTTAAATAGTAAGGCGTAATTGCCATACGTAACGTTTGTAAAGATTTCTTTACC
>CAYJBL010000196.1:0-3818 GCA_964368115.1 uncultured Bacteroidales bacterium | reverse complement strand
AAAAGTGCACACCTCTTTATATTTTTCATAAAGCCTACTCAATAGTTCCAATTCTAATTGCGCCGAATAAGTACTTGTATTTACAAACCCTAAATATACATATTTGCCTTTATGACTTTCTAGAGAAATCGTATCACCACTTACGTTCAACAATTTAAATGGAGGAGCTATCGTTCCTTTAGCTAAACTTAATGTTTTATCTGCAATATTCTGAGCAATCGTTTTGTGCATCTCGTACTCTGTTGATAAATGCACAGAATCCAAACTCAATAACAATGGCAACCACATCATATTTTTATTTGAAAAAGAGTCGTTTATCCCTTTAAGAATTACCATTTCTTTCAACTGATTATTTGCTAATTCGGGATGTTTAGACAACAATTTTTTCAATCTCCATATACTATGCCCATAGTGGATAATAGCATATAAAATACTTCCATCCTCCGACATTAAATACTTATCAAAATAATCAGCATAAATATTATTAAATAGATCCATATATGCTGGATTATCATACAAAATCGTATCCTTGCTGAAATATGTATAAACCAACATTGATTCCATTCGTTTTTGTGTAACAATATTTTTCAAAGCCGCAATTCTATATTTTTTATAATTTTTAAAATATAAATTATCTGAGTATTTATATCGCTCATTTATTTCATTAAAAAATGTATCTACATCAGTATTTAAACCATCTGCATACAAATCTAAATATCTCATATCATGATATTTATTATAATGATAATCGAAATCCATTATCAAATAATTCAGATCTGTTTTGGTAATATCTTTAATTCCTATATGGATTTGTTCGGGGGCATAATATGGGTTATAAATATCAGCCTCTTGCTTTGGAATATATTGAGGTAAGATCAAATTATATGAAGCACTTGGTTCCACATAAAAATAAGCATAATATATCCCAAATTCCGCAAATACATAAGTAGTTGCATCTATACTAAACTCTGTTTTAAAATCTCCATTCTCATCAATATCAAGATTAAATGCTTGCTCTTTGATATATGTTATTCTATCAGAATACTTATAAAATTTCAGACTTGAATTTGCATAATCTGGAGCATTACCATAAATAGTCGCTATTTCTGAATAACCTAGAAAATACGACAATGAGAGAACTATTATTAAAGCAATTTTTTTTCGCACAATTTTTTATTTTTCATCGCAAAATTATGTTTTTTGTATAAACTTCATAATATAAGATACATTTTGTTGTAAAAAAACAATTGTTAAATACTACAATCAAACTATGAATCACTTAATTACATCATTATTTTTGGCATAAAAATTAATATCCAAAAAACTTGCGAACCTAAAAAAAACAAATACTTTTGCTGATTAAATTAATAAATACAAAGAATTATATGAAAAGAATTTCAACGATTTTATTAGGTCTGCTATTGATTTTCAGCACAAATCTACGCGCAGACGAAGGGATGTGGCTATTGTCGCTAATAGGTAAAAACTATGAGACAATGCAAAAACAAGGTTTCAAACTTACGCCTGAAGACATTTACAATGTAAACAAAGGTAGCTTAAAAGATGCTATTGTAGGGCTAGGAAACGAAGGAGCTCCTTTCCGTCATTTCTGTACTGGAGAAATAGTATCTGATCAAGGTTTATTTTTCACAAACCACCACTGTGGATACGGAATGATTCAAGCACACTCTACAGTTGAGCACGACTATCTTGCTGATGGTTTTTGGGCTTACAAAATGGAAGAAGAACTTGCAAACCCTGGAACTACAGCTTCTATTTTACTAAGAATTGAAGACGTTACAGAAAAAATCATGGGCGAATTAAAAGACGAAATGACTGAAGAAGAACGCATGAAAATTATTGGTGAGTTATCGAAAAAAATATCTGATGATGCAACTACTGGAACTTACCACAAAGCATATGTTGCAGATATGTTCAATAGCAACCAATTTTTCTTATTTGTTTACACAATTTACAAAGATGTAAGATTAGTTGGAGCACCTCCATCATCAATGGGAAAATTCGGTGGAGATACTGACAACTGGATGTGGCCTCGTCATACTGCTGACTTTGCAATGTTCCGTATTTATTCTGGTCCTGATGGATTGCCAGCTGACTACTCAGAAAAAAATGTTCCTCTAAAACCAAAACATCATCTTCCTGTTAGCATCAAAGGCGTAGAAAATGGTGATTTTGCTATGGTTATGGGATTCCCTGGAACAACAAACAGATACTTAACATCATTCGGTCTTCAAGAAACTATGGAAGTAACTAATAAACTTCGTTTCGAAATTAGAGATGTTAAAATACATATCCTTAGAGAAGAAATGGCAGCAAGTCAAAAAGTTAGAATTCAATATGCTTCTAAATATGCAAGTTGTTCAAACTACTGGAAATATTCTAATGAGCAAAACAAAGCTCTAAAGCAACTTAATACTATGGATGTAAAAGTTAAAATAGAAAAAGAATTTTCAGATTGGGCAGCAAAAACTGGTGAGAAAAAATACGAAGAAGCTTTAGGTCTTATCAAAAATGCATACGATAACCGTAAAGAACTTGCAACTGCAAGAATGTTCCTTCTAGAAGGTTTACTTACTGGACCTGAACTTACACATTATGCAATTAGAAATGCTGGTCTAAAAGAAGCTCTTGCTAGTGAAGACGAAGCTAAAATCAAACAAGCTATAGAAAGAACAAAAGCTGCTGCAGCTGATTTTTACAAAGATTATAATGCAGAAACAGAAAAAAGACTTATTGCTAACATGTTTAGATACACTTGGGAAAATATGGACAAAAAATATTACCCTAACTTCTTCTCTACAGTTGAGAAAAAATACAAAAAAGACTTTAATAAGTTCGCATCAGATATTATCGAAAATTCAATTTTCGCAACAGAAGAAAGTTTCAATGCTTTCCTTGAAAAACCAAGTTTAAAGAAACTTGAAAGTGATATTATGATGGTTACAGCTAGCGATATTATGTCTAAATACCGTGAAGTTTCAATGGAGTTAGCAAATGTTTCTAATGGCCTTGACAGAGGCGAAAGGTTATTTACTGAAGGTTTACTAAAAATAAATGACAACATGTTAATGTACCCTGATGCAAATTCAACTATCCGTTTAACATACGGAAAAGTTGGAAAATATGATCCACGCGATGCAGTAACATACGATTATTTTACAACTCTTAAAGGTGTAATAGAAAAAGAAGATCCTAATAATTCTGAATTTATCGTTCCAGAAAAATTAAAAGAATTATACATAAAAAAAGATTTCGGTCAATATGCAAACGAAAATGGTGAATTAGTAACTTGCTTTATAACAGACAATGATATTACTGGTGGTAACTCAGGTTCTCCTGTAATCAACGGAGAAGGTCACCTTATCGGTATCGCATTTGACGGAAACAGCGAAGCAATGTCTGGAGATATCGACTTTGAAGAAAATCTTCAAAGATGTATTAATCTTGATGTAAGATATGCTTTATTCATAATTGAAAAATATGCTGGAGCGACAAATCTTATTAAAGAAATGGATATTCGTAAATAATAATAATTAAAAAAGATTAGTAACTAATTTGTGTTACTAATCTTTTTTTTAAATCTATAGATTATGTTACTTTTAGCTAGTACAGCAAGCACCGCTGCAGTGCCAATTTGGTCTCTGATTCCTTTTATAATCATGCTGTTAATGATTGCGATTGGACCTCTTTTATTTCACCATTGGTGGGAAGAGAATAAAAATAAACTTATTGTATCTTTGGCTCTTGGTATTCCAACAGCAATATGGCTAATTTCACAAGGATTTATTAACGACCTT
>CAYJBL010000195.1:0-3819 GCA_964368115.1 uncultured Bacteroidales bacterium | reverse complement strand
ATATTTGGCGTGAATGTGATATGTGAAATTAAAGCTACAAATAACAACGAGTATTCGTTTAACGATCCCAACCATCGATAATATAATTTTTTTCAAAAATTTTTCGTTCTGGATTACCATTTGAAGGAATAAACCATACCTCAAATCGAGCTACATAGTATTTATCAAAACCTCCTTCATAAATTATAAAACCTTTCGGGTGGTATGGATGATGGTCGTTCTGCGGAGGAGTAAACATTTTTAATGTATCGCAAACTTCTGTTATATCAATTTTAACTTCATCTAAAACATGTGCTGATAATTGTGTCGATTTAGTTATTTCGAATGCTTTTAAATATATCTTGCCAGTTTCGGTTGGCTTATAATAAAATTCATATCCGTAACCAGTATATCCGGCTCCATATATAATAAGATCCATTTCTGTCGGCATTCCATATTGTTCGATTATTTTCTCTTGCGAATAAATTTTACCATCAAAATCGCGGTCTCTTAGTTTGTTATAAACTATGTTTTCTGGAATTTTTAACCCATGAGTAAATTTATCAGCAGCACCCCATGTCATAATAGATGCAATTAAAAATACACAAATAGAAACTATTGATAAAAGTATATATGTTATAATGTATATTATTTTGGGTTTAGGAAACGAAATAATAAAAGGAATAGTTGCCAATATTATAAACGAAAAAAGGGAAATATAGCCAAGAATATTTTCGACTATTATTGGTATGGGATATATCGCCATTGTACAAGCTAACGATATTAAAGAAACATAAAATATAATAAATATACACCACCAATATTTATCTATAATGTGTTTTAATATTTTGATTTTTAAAAACATAAATGCTATTAGCAGTGTTATTGCAAACGCTTTAAGGTAGGGCAATATATCAATTACTTTTTGTGAAATCCAGCATGTATAAACGTCTAACAGAGATATAATTTCTAACATCAAAAGAAATATGAGTACGCCTACCCAATATTTATCAATAAATTGTCTAATTGCTTTTAAGGTTATTTTTTTCATCTGTTACTTTTTTAATTTCTATTTTATCGGTCAGATGCTATTCTCGTTGAAAGATATCATTGTCTTTTGCGTAATATACAATGAGTATTTTTCATTTTCGTTTCATTTTATTAATTTTGTTTAAATATTAACTTGAATTTTGGATAAAAATATTCAGATTATTGCCAAATAAAGAAACATTACCACGAGAATTACTCAATGAAAATAATTTAGACCATTGTAAAACAATGGTCTAAATATTTTTAGTGTTAAATGTTAAATTCTTTCTTGATCTTATCAAGATAATCAAGTTTTTCCCAAGTAAATAGCTCAACCTCAATTGATTTTATGCCTTGATAAGGAGAAGCAAATTGTTTATTGATAATTTGTGGCTCTCTTCCAAAATGCCCATAAGAAGCAGTTTCTCTGTAGATAGGGTTTTTAAGTTTTAGTCTGCGTTCGATTCCGGCTGGTGTTAAATCAAAAATAGATTTAATTTTTTCAGCAATTTCAGAATCTTTGAGATTTACCTTAGATGTGTTGTAAGTATTTACAAATACGCCAACAGGTTCGGCAACTCCAATTGCATAAGCTAGTTGAATAAGAATTTCGTCTGCTACACCTGCAGCAACAATGTTTTTTGCAATGTGGCGTGCTGCATAGGCAGCAGACCGATCTACCTTTGAAGGGTCTTTGCCACTGAATGCACCACCTCCATGAGCTCCTTTGCCGCCATAAGTGTCAACAATAATTTTGCGACCTGTTAGTCCTGTATCTCCATGAGGCCCGCCAATTACAAATTTCCCAGTTGGATTAACATGTAATATATAGTCGTCTTGGAATAATTTTTTTACTCTTTCTGGTAACTCTGCGATAACCATCGGTAAAAGAATGTTTTTTACGTCAGATTTGATTTTCTCTAACATTTCTTGTTCGTTTTGAGAGAAATCGTCATGTTGTGTAGATACTACAATTGTATCAATTCTTAGCGGAGTATTGTCATCATTATATTCTATTGTAACCTGAGATTTTGAATCAGGGCGAAGGTATGTCATTAGCTTGCCTTCTTTTCTTATAGAAGCTAGAGTCTTAAGAATAATATGTGATAAATCTAACGCTAGTGGCATGTAATTGTCTGTGTCTTTACATGCATAACCAAACATCATCCCTTGGTCTCCAGCACCTTGCTCAGTATGCAAGCCAGCACCCTCAACAACTCCTTGATTTATGTCAGGAGATTGTTCGTGAATAGCCGACATTACGCCGCACGAATTGCCATCAAAACGATATTCTCCTTTCGTGTAACCAATTTCATTGATTGTCCTACGTGCAATTTCTTGTACATCAATGTATGAACTCGTCTTTACTTCTCCCGCAACAACAACTAAACCTGTTGTAACTAGTGTCTCACAAGCAACCTTGGAGTTAGGATCAAACGCTAAAAGTTCGTCTAATATAGCATCAGAAATTTGATCAGCTACTTTGTCTGGGTGTCCTTCAGAAACAGATTCTGAGGTAAAAAAATAACTCATAATTTTAAATCTTTATAATTAAAACTTAATTGTTTGAGGGATTTTTCTGAAAGGGTACATAACCAATTTAGCATTTTTTATGTTGTGGTTGCAAGCGTTCAAATCTATCCACTAAAACGCCACAAAAGTAAGTAAATTTTTCAAAAAAAATACTTAAAGAACTGTTTTTTTCAAAAATCATTTATTTTTGCACAAATTAAATAAAGACGATGGCAAAATATAACGAAGACGATAATAGAAGTTTGAATATCATTGGAGAAGGAACATCAATAGTTGGTGATATTGTATCTAAAGGCGATATTAGAATAGACGGAATACTAAAAGGAAACTTAGATACTAAATCAAAATTTGTATTAGGAAACACTGGTAAAATTGAAGGAACTGTTCAATGTAAAAACTCTGAAGTTTCAGGAACTATTGAAGGTAAAATAAATGTAGATGGATTGTTAGTGATGAAGTCAACAGCAGTTCTTTATGGAGATATTATTGTATCAAAATTATGTATTGAACCTGGAGCTATATTTACGGGAACTTGTAATATGGGTGGCAATATGAAATCTGCCGAAACGGTAATTGTTCCCGAAAATAATAATGAATAGTAGGCCTGAGCATAAAAATAAAGGAATAAATACTTTCATTAGATTCTCAAGCGTTGCACTCGAAATGGCAATAATTATTGCAGCTGGAACATGGGGGGGCTCGAAACTTGACGAATATTTTGATACTCAAAAACCTATTTTTACAATAGTTCTATCCTTGATTGTCGTTGTCGCTGCTATATATTTGGTAGTAAAACAAGTCTTAAATGCTAACAAATAATAGTAATATATTACATGTGTTGAAAATATTCATTTTTGCAATATCAGTATATATAGTACACTATTTTTTATATTATTATGTCTTTCCTGAAACTTTATATGCACCTAAAATACTAGACGCACATTTTTTTATTTTTGGTATAACTTTCGTTCCGCATATAGTTATACTATTATTTTCAAAAAAAATGAAGTATCGTACACTTATGTATATATGTTTGTATGTTAGTGTGATAAAAATGTTTTTGACAGTATTGTATCTATTCCCGATCTTAAAAAAAGATAATATTTTTCAAAAAGAATATATTATGCAATTTTTTATGATTTATTTCATATATTTGATGCTCGAAGTTATCTATCTTGTGCGGAGTTTAAAGAAGATGAAAACTAAAGAATAATTTTCGTCTCTTTGCAGTAATAAAGATACTTTAGTAAAGTTATACAATATTTTAGATTATGAATA
>CAYJBL010000194.1:420-3823 GCA_964368115.1 uncultured Bacteroidales bacterium | reverse complement strand
TTCCTTTATGACCAATAATAATGCCTTTTTGTGATTGGCGTTCAACTACAACTACAACTTTAATTCGGATTATTTTTGGCTCTTCTTTAAATTCCTCTACAAATACTTCGGTAGCATAAGGAATTTCTTTTTTGTATATTTTAAGTATTTTCTCACGAACAATTTCTGAAACAATAAAACGCTCTGTTTTATCTGTTAATTGGTCTTTTGGAAACCAAGCCTCACCATGAGGTAAAAGACTGAAAATTCTGTCAAAAACTATGTCTGTATTGACTTTATTTAAAGCGGAGATTTCATATATCTCAGCATTTGGTAGATTTCTACTCCAAAATTCTTTTAGATTTATTAAATTCTCAGGATTAGCAATGTCAATTTTGTTTATTAAGCATAAAACAGGCACTTTTGCTCTTGATAGCTTAAGTATATATTCCATATTTTTATCAGGACTTTCAACCACGTCTGTTACATACAGAAAAATATCTGCGTCCTCAAAAGAACTAACAACACCATTCATCATTCTTTCCTGTAGCTTATAATGTGGTTTGATTATACCTGGGGTATCACTATATACTATTTGAAAATCGTCGCCACTTACAATGCCAAGAATGCGGTGGCGGGTAGTTTGAGATTTATTAGTAATTATTGAAATACGTTCGCCAACTAATTCATTCATTAGGGTCGACTTTCCAACATTTGGATTCCCAATTATATTTACAAAACCTGATTTATGCATATTTTCTTTAGATTATTAACTTAAAACTTCTATTAACTAACTTTTGCACCTGTATTACAAATGTTCTCTGGAGAAATAAAATGTAACTTCCCATTATTATCTTCTGCCATAAGAACCATACCTTGCGATTCAATTCCTCTAAGTTTACGAGGAGCTAAATTTACTAGTACACAAACTTGTTTTCCTATTATTTCTTCAGGGGTATAATGTTGAGCAATACCTGATACAATAATTCTTTCGTCTATACCTGTATCAACTTTTAGTTTTAGCAACTTATCAGCTTTTGGAACTTTTTCTGCTTCAATAATTGTCGCAATTCGTATGTCTTGTTTAGTAAAATCTTCGTAGCTTACTAGATCTTTTTGTGGCTCAACAGTATTAGCAGTGCTTTCGTTTTCTTCTTTACTCTTTAGTAATTTATCTGTTTGTTTGGTAATTTCTTCATCTTCAATTCTTTCAAATAGAAGTTCTGCGTTATTGATTTTGTGCCCAGATAATATTAAATCAAAACTTGAAACATCTTCCCATTCTGGTTTATCAAGATTGAGTAGATTAAGTAATTTTGTACTAGTAAACGGAAGAAATGGTTCGGCTAATACACTTGATAAAGCGCAAAGTTGTAATGAGTAGTATAAAATAGTTTGAACTCTATCTGGATCTGTTTTGATAAGTTTCCATGGTTCAGTATCTGCTAAATATTTATTCCCTAGGCGAGTAATGTTCATAGCTTCTTTAAGTGCTTCTCTGAATTTGAAATTTTCAATTGCTTTTTCAATAGCAGCTTTAATTCTCTCAATTTCAGATTTTATGTTAATTTCGTACTCGGTAAGTTTTTTTGGTTCTGGAACAATTCCGCCATAATATTTATGTGTAAGAACTAGAGTTCGATTAACAAAATTACCCATTATGGCAACTAGCTCGTTATTGTTTTTTGCTTGGAAATCGTTCCATGTAAAGTCGTTATCTTTTGTTTCAGGGGCATTTGCACATAGTACGTACCTTAAAACATCTTGTTTGTTTTTGAAATCTTCTAAGTATTCGTGTAGCCAAACTGCCCAATTTCTTGAAGTGCTTATTTTGTCTCCTTCAAGATTAAGAAATTCATTTGATGGTACATTTTCGGGTAAAATATATGAGCCTTCATGGCGTAGCATAGACGGGAAAATAATACAATGGAAAACAATATTATCCTTACCGATAAAGTGAACCATTTTTGTATCTTCATTTTTCCAATATTTTTCCCAATCTGGCGTTAGTTCTTTGGTTGCCGAAATATAACCAATAGGGGCATCAAACCAAACATAAAGTACTTTGCCTTCAGCATTTTCGAGAGGTACTTTTACTCCCCAATTTAAATCGCGTGTTACTGCACGAGGAAATAACCCAGAATCGAGCCACGATTTACACTGACCATAAACATTTGGTTTCCATTCTTTATGATCTTCTAGTATCCACTGTTTTAGTTCATTTTCATATTTATCCAACGGAAGATACCAGTGCTTAGTTTCTTTTTGGATAGGCTTATTCCCACTTATTACAGACTTAGGATTTATTAACTCGTTTGCGCTTAAACTCGAACCACATTTTTCGCATTGGTCACCATAAGCAGCTTCGTAATTACATTTTGGGCATGTACCCATAATATATCTGTCTGCAAGGAATTGTTGCTCAGCTTCGTCGTAGAATTGCAGTTCTGTTTTTTCAATAAATTCAGACTTATCGTATAATGTTTTGAAAAACTCTGCCGCTGTTTCGTGGTGTATTTTATTGCTAGTTCTGCTGTAAATATCAAATGATATTCCAAAATCCTCAAACGACTGCTTAATAATATTGTGGTATCTATCCACAATTACTTGAGGGCTTACATTTTCTGATTTAGCTTTTAATGTAATTGGAACTCCGTGTTCGTCAGAGCCGCCTACAAAAACTACATCTTGTTTTTTTAATCTAAGATAGCGAGCATAAATGTCGGCAGGAATATATACTCCTGCAAGATGCCCTATGTGTATTGGTCCGTTTGCATACGGAAGTGCCGAGGTTACTAAGTGTCGTTTAAAGTCCTTCATCGAAAAATGATTTTTGCAAAGATACTAATTTCATATAAGCCACGATTGTTTTTTTCGTAAAGATTATTTTATTACTTTTGATAAATTTGTAATTCGATGAAGTACTTAAAAAATGCTAGTAAAATAAAAATTGTTAGTCCAGCAGGAAAAATAGACGAGATTTTTATCCGTAATGCAGTTAGATATTTACAGAATTTAGATTATGTTGTTGAGTTAGGAGATTATTGCAAGTCTAGCTATAATAATTTTGCTGGCACAGACGAGCAAAGATTATACGATTTACAACAAGCAATTGATGATAATTCTGTTGATGTAATATTATGCTCTCGTGGTGGTTATGGTTTAGGTAGAATTATTGATAAAATTGATTTTACAAATTTATGCTCAAATCCAAAATTTATAGTAGGTTTTAGCGATGTTACAAATTTACATTTGGCAGCCAATAAGCTAGGCTTAGCTACTATTCATGCTCCCATGGTGAAATCTTTTGGAGAACAGGCAGATGTTGAGGCGATTGATAATTTATTGAAAATACTAAAAGGAGAACAAGTAAACTATAATATTTCTAATCACGTGATGAATAGGCTAGGGGAGTGTGAAGCCG
>CAYJBL010000194.1:0-410 GCA_964368115.1 uncultured Bacteroidales bacterium | reverse complement strand
ATTGATACAAAAGATAAAATTTTGTTTATCGAAGACCTTGGAGAATATTTGTATCATCTTGATAGAATGATGATAAATTTAAAATTGTCAGGAAAATTAGCTTGTCTAAAAGGCTTGATAGTAGGAGGGTTTACAGAAATGAAAGACAATGAAATTCCATTTGGAAAAGATGCATACGAAATTATTTATGAGCATGTAAAAGATTATGCCTATCCAGTTTGTTTCGGTTTCCCATCTGGGCATATTGATAATAACCAAGCTTTATTGTTCGGAGCAAAAGCTAAACTAAAAATTAGTAATGAAACAGTAGAGCTACTTTTATAATACTCTCCATTAAGTATAATACAACCAAAAGATTATAAAAAAATGAGGCTATTCTTAATAATTTGAGTAGCCCCATTTTTTTATAG
>CAYJBL010000193.1:0-3840 GCA_964368115.1 uncultured Bacteroidales bacterium | reverse complement strand
ACAATTAGTAAAGCTATGGCTGTAAATACTGGGATTGATGCTTCTTCTGGTTTAGGTTATGTTCAATGGATTATTCTTGCTATTGGATTAATTTTTACTTTGATTATGGGTATTTCAACTGGATTTGCATTCAAAAATGATGCCGCTAATGCAAAAGCTCAGCTAATTGGAACAATTTTAATTCCTGTTTTATCTGCAATTATAACTTATATATTCAATAAAACCTTGGGTATATCTTTAGATTCAGCAGATAGTTTGTGAGGTATTTATGCAGGATGATAAACCTATAATTATTCCCAAAAATCCAGCTCAAATACCACCATCACAATTTCGTTTATCACGTAATTTAAAGGTGCGAGGAGATGCAATTTATATTATTTTTGCAGGTATTGTTGGTGCAGTATGTTTATTTGTTGCTTTGATGGATACATCAGCAATATTAGCATTAATAACTTCACCTATACCATTAGTTTTTTCAACATGGTTTTATTTTAAATTTGTTAGAGAAAAACCTCGTTACTATTTTGAGTATTATCTAAATGGCATTTTTGGAACTTCATTGCGTTTACATCCAAAAAAGAAAGTGAGATTAAAATGATTTATTTTCCCAACGGTTACATTATTGAAACAGAACTAAAAGAGAACTCTTTTTATGTTTATGGTGAGCTTAATTCTAACGGTTTTATTGCAAAAGGGTTTCAATTAGAAGTACCAAATCTTTCCAATGCAAATTGGGTTCAAAAGAATGAATTATGCACTAATTTACAGTCATATTTAGCACGTTTTGACACATCAAAAAGAGTACAATGGCGTTATAGGAAAGATACTAATTATCGTAAAATTTTAGAAAAATATGATGAAGATACAGCAAATTTTGTTGATGTTACCTTTGCTCAAGAGTTTAGGAAACAAATATCTGCAAATTTTAAAAACCAGATAGAAAATCATGAATTGCATCGAGAATATTTGACAATTTATATATCTCGTCCAATGAAAGATTTTATTATTGGAGCATTAGATATAAATTCAAAAAAAGAGATGAAACTTTTCCAAGATAGAGTATCAAATTATTTTGAATCGGAATATCTTTTATTAAAGAGTGCATTTAGTTTTCCTATTCATAAACTCGATAATATTCAGCTATTTACAGAGATTTTTTGTTCAACAAACAAATCTTTAGCAACAGCAGACATTCATTATAATAAAGTTTTTACACCAAACTTTGTTGATATTTTTCGCAATGAATTTAGTAGTCAAGACCACAGTGAAAAAATTAGAGAAAAAGAGAGTGTAGCAGAACGTCATTATGGAATGTATGGAGATGGAATGTATCATAATATTTTGACGCTTACACAACTTCCAAATTTTGATTTAACACCTTTTTATGGTAACATTTTTTTGGAAACAAATGTTGTAAATTTTTCAATAACAAGCAATATGAAACCATTAAATAAACCTAAAACCATAGAAAAATTAGAGTCCCGTCAAGCGGCAGCTCAGCGAGATTTAGAAGCAGATCCATCGGCAATTGCATACAAATCTGAGGTTGACGCTTTAGGTAAAACAATTTACCGCATGGGAGCTGGCGAAGATTGTCCTTTTGAGGTGGAATACATTATTCATATATGGAATAGAAATTTAGACCAACTTCAACAAGACACCGAACAAATACGATTAGTTGCAACAAATTTGCAATGTAATATGATGATGCATGATTTAACTGTACAAATTGAGGCGCAATTTCTGAAAACATTACCTGGAAATCTCTACTATAAAAAATGGGATTCATTGTTTGTTTTACATCGTTCATTTGCCGCAATGATACCTTTTAATAGTACATTTGTTGGCTGTGAAGATGATTTTCAAGCATTATTTCATGGAGACCATCACAATATTATTTGTACAAATGGATTTTATGGAAATTCACCTCAACATGCGGCAGTTTTTGGGCAGACTGGTGCAGGTAAATCAGTAAATGTGTTAGGTGAATTATTACAAATATATCCATTTTACAGCAAAATGGTAATCATTGAAGAGGGAGCTTCCTATTTAATGTTTACTAGAATTTTCGGTGGAGAATTCATAGAAATTGATTTAAACAACAATTTAACTTTAAATTATTTTGATACTTGTGGTTCAATTTTAACGGCTAATCAAACAGATTTTGCAACTAATTTTGCAACAATTATGTGTGGACAATCAACTGATGATGAAGTCATCCAAGATAGAATGGCAATAATTTCTCATTATGTAATAAAAATGTATGAAGCATCATGGCAGGAGTGGTGGAATCACAATATAGATTTACGTTCTGAAATTGCAAAAATTGCGATAACCATTGAGTGGATGCTATCGCAACAATTAGCAGGAAATAACACTCAATTTGATTGTTATTTAGAGCTAAAAGAAGCATTATCAAAAGATGCAGAAAAACATACTGTAATTGAACAAAATTTTCTAAATTTTTACAACAATATTGTCAATGATAAAATAACTGAATATATTGTGGAAAATAATCCATTATTGAGAGATATTTCCTATGCGTACATGAAAGGATATGACATACCTTATCATTCACAATTAGTTGAAATGATACGTTCAACTCCAGACCCAAGTCACAACAGAAATGACACAAATCGTATTGCTACAAGGTTAGCTCAATATGCTATTGAATCAGGACGAGGTTGTTTATTTGATGGTGTAACAAACATTGATTTATCCTCAAGATTATTACATTTTGAAATTGGTAAAATGGCAAATGCTTCAGCAAATATTCGTGCAATGGTAGGTATGGTTATTAGCAATTTAGCTCAACAACAAATTATAAATATGCCACGAACATTAAAGAAAATGTTTATATTTGAAGAAATGCCAAGAATAATTGCAACTATCCCAGGGGCAAGCAGTTTCGCAAAACGTTCTTATGCTCAGTTACGAAAAAGTAATTGCAGAAGTTTAACAATTACTCAAGAGGCAGGTCAGCTTAGTGATGGTGATTTAGGCACAATTATTATGAGCCAAAGTAAACAATATTATTTTTTGCGCAACAAAGATAAGGGTAATATGGAATATTTTCGCCGTTTTGCAAATCTTTCTGATGATACGGTAAATTCAATTATGACTTTTCCATCACCTGAACACATTGCAGGCAAGAAATATTCATCATTTGTTTATTATGTTGATAATGGGGAATTTCCACTTATTGGAGTGGTGCGACATTACGCAAATTCTCTAACAATAGCGATAGCATCAACTAGCGGAGAAGCATTTACAAAAAGAGAGGAGGAGTTAAGAAAATTGAGGTTATTATATCCAAATTTAGATGAGGGACAATTATTAATTGAGTATGAAAATCGTCAAAAAATTGATAACAATGCATTACGATTGGTAAAAAAAATCATGTATGAAAAAGATTTTAGTCAAATTGGAAAACTACATGAAGAGATAGTTTTACTAAGTAAATTAATTAAAGGAAATTAAAAAAATGAAAAAAATAAATATTTTAAAAATTGCAATTTTAGCTTTAATGTCAAGCATTTGCAGCTATTCTTTTGCAGGAAGTGCTACCGTTGCTGGAACTACGGGGACACAAACAACTTATATTGTTATTCCTGAAGAATATGAAGGCAAAGAGGGACAATATGTTGCAACAGCATCGTCAAGTAATAATAACAATTCTATAATCCAAGAACCATATAGCAATGGAGATTATGCGTATGTAGTTATTGTAGCAACCACTTATGGAGCATACAATTACACACTTAGAACACCTACAGGAACATCACATCAAGGTTCAAGTAGATCAATAAATCCTTTACAAAAAGGAAGTTATACAGTTAG
>CAYJBL010000192.1:0-3841 GCA_964368115.1 uncultured Bacteroidales bacterium | reverse complement strand
TTCGGAGAAAACTCAGGTCAGGTATTTCAATATACAATGAAGTACTCAGGGCGTAAGCAAAGTGTAGAAGAGTTTGAACAAATTGTTGTTCGCGCACTTCCCGACGGAGAAGTCTTACATCTGAAAGATATTGCACGTATAGAGCTAGGTAGCGATAGCTACTTTTTCTCAAGTAAGGTAAATGGTGGAAACGGAATTAGTGCCGTAGTGAACCAAACCGCAGGATCGAACGCTACAGCAATCAACTTGGAGATAGATAAACTATTCGAAAGGGCAAAGGATCAAATGCCGAATGACCTAGAGATTGTAACCATTCAAAATACAAATGACTTCCTCTTTGCTTCAATCGAATCGGTTGTTATATCACTTGTTTTGGCAATTATTCTAGTATTTGTTGTAGTGTATTTTTTCTTACAAGATTTTAGAGCGACATTAATTCCAACAATTTGTATCATCGTATCATTAATAGGAACATTTGCGTTTTTATCTGTTGCTGGATTTTCACTTAATTTATTGACACTTTTTGCTTTAGTGCTTGTGATTGGAACAGTTGTTGATAATGCTATTGTAGTAGTTGAGGCAGTTCAAGCACGGTTTGATAGTGGCTATAAATCACCATATAAAGCTACAATTGATGCGATGGATGGTTTGCTTTCAGCTCTTTTTACTACGACACTTGTTTTTATGGCTGTATTTATTCCTGTAGCATTTATGGGAGGAACAACAGGTATTTTTTATACTCAATTTGGTTTAACTATGGCAGTTGCGGTTGGTCTGTCATTTATTAATTCCTTGACACTTTCGCCTGCACTTTGTGCTATAATGCTCAAACCAAATCCAGAGCTAGGAAAAGGAAGTCGAATTGCTGCACGAGTTAGAAAAGCGTACAATACAAGCTACAATGCTATGCTTAAACGTTACACCAAAGGCGCAATGTATTTTATTCGTCGCAAAGCATTAGTTTTTGGAATCCTTATCGTATCTATAATTGGATTAGGTTATATGATGATGACTACTAAACAAGGTTTTGTTCCAAGTGAAGATATTGCAATGGTATTGGTAGATGTATCAATATCGCCAGGAAGTACAAGTGATCAGACAAATGCAATTTTTGATGAAATATATGCTTCAATTCACGATATCCCAGAATTTTCAGTTTGTGCTCAAGTTGTAGGTTTTGGTTTGATTTCAGGAGTATCAAGTAATGCTGGTTCATTCTTTATCAGTTTAAAAGATTGGAGCGAACGAGAAGGATATGAGAGTTCTGCTCAAGGGGTAATAGAACAAATTTATGCTAGAACTGCGCATATCAAATCGGCAAATATTTTTGCTTTAGCACCAGGTATGATTCCTGGCTATGGTGAAGGAGGAGGGTTTGAATTTCATACTCAAAATAGGACTGGAGCAGATATAAAAGAATTTTACAATGTAACACAAGAATATCTTGCCAAACTGCAAGCGCGTCCTGAGATAGATGTGGCATTTAGTAGTTACAACATAAATTACCCTCAGTATATAGTAGACGTAGATGCAGCTAAATGTAAGCGTGCAGGTGTTTCGCCACGTGATGTGCTTTCGGTAATCGGAGGTTATTATGGTAGTTTTTATGCTTCAAATTTTAATCGTTTTTCAAAAGTATATAGAGTAATGATTCAGGCAGAACCTGATGCTAGAAAAAATGAAGAAACGCTAAATAATATTTATGTACGTATTGGAAATGAAATGGCTCCAGTAGCTCAATTTGTAAGTTTAACAAAAGTTTATGATCCTGTCGAGTTACGACGTTTTAATCTGTACCCAAGTATTGGGGTCAATGGGGCTATTGCAGCAGGATATAGCTCTGGAGACGCGATACGTGCCATAAAGGAACTTGCATCAACAGAATTACCACGTGGATATACAGTCGATTATAGCGGTATGACTCGTGAAGAAGAAAAAGGAGGAAATACCACGTACATGGTGTTTGCAATATGTTTTGTCTTTATTTTTGTACTCATGAGTATGCTTTACGAGAGCTATTTTATCCCGTTGGCTGTAATTCTATCAATACCTTTTGGTCTGCTAGGAAGTTTTGCTTTTGCAAATATTATGGGATTAGAAAACAATATCTATTTGCAAGTAGGACTTATAATGCTTATTGGTTTGTTAGCAAAAACAGCTATTTTGCTAACAGAGTATGCAACCCAGTGTCGTAAAGCTGGAATGAGTATTAAACAATCTGCATTTTTCTCGGCAAAAGTACGTATGCGTCCTATTTTGATGACTGCCCTAACTATGATTTTTGGTATGTTGCCATTAATGTTTGCAAATGGAGTAGGTGCAGTGGGAAATCGTACTATTGGTTCTGGAGCTGTAGGAGGAATGATTGTTGGTACTTTAGCGCTACTATTTATTGTACCAGCATTATTTGTTATTTTTCAAACATTACAAGAAAAGTTTAAACCTATAACTCAATTTGAAGACCCTACAGATCCGATGATTATCGCTGAGATGAAATTAATCGAAGAGTATAAAAGTAAAAAAACTAAAAAAATGGCAATTAAGATAAAAAATATAATACTTGTTTTGCTTGTCTTTATGATGAGTAGTTGTGGGATATACACTAATTTTAACACACCAGAAATAGAAAAAGAAAATTTTGTAGGAGAACAATTTGCACTGCCTGATTCTGCTCTAGTAAACCTTCCTACATGGAACGATTATTTTGTAGATACAATCCTTCAGACTTATATTCGATCTGCTTTAGAGGTAAATAGCGATGTTCGTATTGCTTTATTGAACATTGATCAGGCTCAACGTGCTGTCAAGACAGCGCGCTTAGCATATTTGCCTACAGTGTCGTTTGCCCCAGATGGAAGTGTTAGTTCTTTTAATAATTCAGCTACAGTTGCTAGCTATAATTTACCACTTGTTGCAAGTTGGGAAATAGACCTTTTCGGGCGAATACGCAACCAGAAAGAACAAGTTCGTGTTGCGTATGAACAAAGTTGTGAATATGTAGAAATGGTCCGCACACAGATAATTGCAGCAGTAGCAGCAAATTATTATGCTCTTATACTTACTGATATACAATTGCAAATAGCCAAGGAAAGTCAGCAGATTATTAGTGAAAGTTTAGAAACTATGCTTGCACTAAAAGATGTGGGAATGCAAACACAGGTTGCCGTAGATCAAACAATTGCTAACCTTAAAGCTTTTGAGCTAACTATTAAAGATTTAGAAAAGAGTGTTACTTTAGCAGAAAATAGTTTATGTTTATTATTAAATATTACTCCGCAAAAAATTGCACGCAACTTACAAATTGAAGTGCCAGTTTCTCCAATTAAGGAATCTATTTCGTTGGCGGCTCTTTCTGCTCGCCCAGATGTTCGCTCAGCAGAATTGCAACTTGCACAGAGTTTTTACGGAGTGAATTACGCACGCGCATCTCTCTATCCGTCTATTCGTTTATCAGGTAGTGCAGGTTGGACAAATAATGCTGGAGTAATTTTAAACCCAGGGGCGATGCTTTTCTCTGCACTTGGATCATTGACTCAACCAATTTTTATGGCAGGTGTCAATAAGGCAAATCTTGAAAATGCAGAAGATCGTTATGAGCAGAATTTAATTGCATTTAAGAAATCGTTACTTACGGCAGGGAAAGAGGTTAATGATGCTATAATTGAAGATGAAATTACTGACCAAAAAACGTTGATTGCAAAAGAACAAATCGAGCGATTAAATTCGGCAGTTGAAGCAACTAATGCCTTAATGAGTGCTGGTCGTGCTAATTATTTAGAGGTTTTATCGGCTCAGAACAACTATCTTTCGGCAAAACTTAATGCGGCATCAATTACTTACT
>CAYJBL010000191.1:0-3858 GCA_964368115.1 uncultured Bacteroidales bacterium | reverse complement strand
AGCTTGCATTATCGTATACAATTGATAATCATAATTTTTCGCTAAACACATCGTTAAATTCATATTACTCTATTATCGACAATTGGATAATTTGGCGTCCTAGTGAATTTCAATTTTGGGAAGCTGAAAACTTAAATACTGTACATGCTCGCGGACTAGAAGCACTTGTTAGTATAAATAAAACTTTCGATGATTTTCAAATAAACTTACACTCAAATTACTCTTTCACAAAAACCACAAACGAAAAACCATTGAATGATTTTGATAAATCTGTAGGGCAACAACTAATTTATATACCTATACATAAAGCTAATTGCATGCTATACGTAGAATATAAAAAAATATACACAAGCTACTCAACTACATTTATCAGTGAGAGATTTACAAGTTCTAGCAATGAACCTACTAGACACCAACTTCCTGCTTTTTTTCTTCATGATATGACAATTGGGAGAAAATTTTTAATTGCAAATAAATCCGTTGATATTCAACTATGTATTAATAATATATTTAATTTAGACTACCAAACTATATTATGGCGAGCAATGCCTGGCACCAATTTTAAGATTAATATTAAATTCTCATTATGAAAACACTATTAAAACCACACTTCATACTATACTCATCAATTGTCATTTGCACTTTTATTTTTTGTTCTTGCGTAAAAGACCCTAAGCCTACCCCTATAATCATAGACGGACACAAAGGAGTTCTAATTTGTAACGAAGGAAATTTTATGTACGGTAATGCATCATTATCTTTTTATGATTCAGAAAAAGACTCTGTTTTTAATCAAATTTTCTTTAATACAAATAACTTCCCACTTGGTGATGTCGCTTTTTCGATAAACACACACAATAACAAGGTTTATGTTGTTGTAAATAATTCTGGAAAAATCATGGTAATCGACATTAACAATTTTAAGCATATTTCCACAATTAGCGAACTCATTTCTCCTAGATATATAAATATTATCAATGATAACAAAGCATATATTAGCAATTTATATAGTCCTTATATTGACATATTAAATCCAGCAACACATACAATTACTAGTAATATATTTATTGGTAATGGTACCGAGCAAATGTGTTTGGTAGATGAACATATTTATGCAACAAGTTGGTCGTATAATGATAAAGTTTACAAAATAAATACAAAAACGGACCAGGTTATGGATTCTCTCGCGATTGCAAAACAACCAAATGGAATTGTTTGTGACATAAACAATAACTTATGGATCCTTTCCGACGGCGGATATACAGGTTCTCCATTTGGACAAGACACAGCTGCATTAACATGTATTTCAACTGAAACATTTACCATTATTAAAGAATTTAAATTTCATGACATTAGCAATTCTCCCAACAATTTATGCATTTCACAATCAGGAGAAACTTTATATTTCATTAACAATAATTCAACGACACACTCTGGAGTATTCAAAATTAATATTAATGATGTTTTTCTACCAGAAAAGCCTATAATCAAAGAAGAATCTAGGCTTTTATATGGTCTTGGAATTGATCCAAACAATTCAGATATTTATATTAGCGATGCAATAGATTATACTCAAAATGGAAATATATATAGATACGATAAAAATGGGACACTAATAACTAATTTTAGTGCTGGAATAACACCACGAAGTTTTTGTTTTATAAATGAAGATTAATCATAGCCTATTACTAAGTAGTAATAACTATTTTTCTTTGGCATTAATATGGTTTTTGAAAAAAATAGTAATTCAGAATGTATTTAAATTAGCAAAAATCATACACTAATGCGCTGTTTTTCAAAATTTTTCGCAATAATATTTGTTTAGAACAATTACAAATATCTATCATATAAGCCTATGCATTTTTATAATATGAAAAACTGAGTTATGTTTGCCAAATAAATATTTTTATTTAATTATTAACTTAAAAATTTAAGAAAAATGGCTTATAAAATTAGTGATGACTGTACTGCATGTGGAACATGCATCAGCGAATGTCCAGTAGACGCAATTGCAGAAGGTGCAATTTACACAATTGATCCAGATGCTTGCACAGATTGTGGTTCTTGTGCTGACGTATGTCCAGTAGAGGCAATTCAACCTGAATAATCACATAGATTATTTTGAATAGGCTATCTAGATTTTAGATAGCCTATTTTTTTATACAACTAAATATAAGAAAGTTACCAAATATGAATCTGGATAATATAAATTCATTAATAAAAAAAGTACCTTAATATTTAAAATTTCGAGATAAAAAACTAAATTTGCAGCCTGAAAAACGAAAATTAAGAATTAAAGTTATGGCAAAAAACAACAAGAAAGCATCAGAAAACGACGGATTTCAATCAATAGAATCTGCTTTAACTCGTACAGAATCGTATATTGAAAGCAACGGAAAAAAAATGGTGTATATCTTTGCAGGACTACTTTTAGTAGTATTAATAGCAATATCATATAACAGTTTTATTAGAGAGCCAAAAGCTCAAGAGTCATGGTCAGAGTCTTATAAAGCAGAATTCTATTTTGCACAAGATTCTTTTGCTCTAGCATTAAACGGTGATGGAATATATCTTGGTTTTCTACAAATAATTGAAGATTATTCTGGTACTCCTATTGCCAACTCTGCAGAATATTATTCAGGTGTTTGTTACATGCGATTAGGTGATTTCGAGTCAGCTATTCAACATCTAAATAAATTTAATAGCAATGACCCTATGGTTGGTCCTATGGCAACAGCTCTTATTGGTGATGCAAATATGGAACTTGGCAATACCGAAAGTGCTGTAAAAAACTATATCGCTGCTGCAAACGAAGCAAGTAACGAATTCTTAAGCCCAGCATTCCTAATGAAAGCAGGACAAACATATGAAATATTGGAAAACTACCAAGAAGCTCTAAATATTTACAAAAAAATAAATACAGAATATTACAATACTCCGCAACAACGAGAAATAGAAAAATTCATAAAGCGTTGCGAAATGAAATTACAATAAATTGAATGGGGTTTGTAGCCCCATTTTTTACACCAAATAAGTATGGCAAGTTCATTAAAAAACCTATCTAGCTACTCTGAAATCGGAATAGCAAAACAAAATGAAAGTGATAGAATTCGCATTGGGATTGCAGTCAGCGAATGGAATGAAGAAATAACAGCATCTCTTGCAGAAGCAGCAATTGCTACATTAAAAAAGTATGGTTACTCTGATAGCGATATAATAGTACGCAATGTCCCAGGAAGTTTTGAACTTCCACTTGCAGCAAAATATTTTATCGAGCAAGCTTCTTGCAAAGCTGTAATATGCTTAGGCTGCGTTATACAAGGTGAAACAAAACATTTTGATTACGTATGCTCTGGTGTTACAAACGGAATTATGGATATTAGCCTTAAACATGGTATTCCTGTTGCATTTGGAGTACTAACAACCAACAACCAACAACAAGCTATTGATCGTTCAGGAGGAAAACATGGCAACAAAGGCGATGAAGCAGCTATTGCTGTTCTAAAAATGCTAAATCTGAAATCAGATTTAAATGCTATTTAATCATAAACACAGAGGACTTCTCATTTTTTTTGTCTGCTTATCATTCACTTCGTGCATTTCGAATAAGAAATTTGAAAGCGGCAAAGTGTATTTTAATGATGGCAAGCAACAAAATATGCTTGTACATTTTGGAAAATACTCGTACTACAACTTCTTCAGAGCCAAAGAAAATTCCGATTCACGCACACAAATATTTAATCCAGATCATGTTGACTTCATTGATATTAGTTCTGAAAAATATATAAAAATTACTTTTTCAGAATCTGAGTACGGTAAAGAAACAAGCAACTTTGCAAAATGGATTTCTGGAGAAGA
>CAYJBL010000190.1:0-3954 GCA_964368115.1 uncultured Bacteroidales bacterium | reverse complement strand
GCTTTACAGCAACTTTCATTCCCATCATATCCATATCCATAAGCATAATGCCTTCCAAAGTTTCTAAATTATAAATCATTCCGATTGTATAAAAACCTGAAACTTGTTCTGTTTTCATCATATTACCTAAAAGATATGTTTTTTGTAATGTTGGTAATTGTGATTTTGTCATTTCATCTAAACCATCGCCTTCGACTTTTACGTCATAGGTTATAATTCCTTTAAAAGGTTTCGATTTTTTTTGCCCATTTACTGTTGTTGCTACTCCTAAAACAAGGACTAAGCACATGATTTTAACTAATGTTTTCATATTCTTTTATTTTGTAATTTTTTTAGTTTATTAATTTGACAAATATACACAATTGTTTATTATAATTTATATTTCTACACAAAAACAATCATATTTATTATCAAATAGATATTCTATTATATTATCTAATACTTTTTTGTTTCCAGAGCAATAAAATGTAATATTTCTATTATTACTTATTAAGTGGTTAAATATTTTTGTTGTCATTAACACATCTTTTACTCTTCTTGCAATTGCTTCTGCTGAATCAATTATCTTAATATTCTTTCCTGCAATTTTCTGTAATTCACGAATAAACAATGGATAGTGCGTACACCCCAAAACTAAATAATCTATGTTTTTTTCTTTCAAAGGATCTACATATTTAGATATTAGATTATGTACATCTTCTCCTTCAAATTTCCCGTCTTCTGCAAGTTGAACCAAGCCTTTTGCTACTTGTAAGTGCAAGTTTATGTATTCGCTATATTTTTGACTAGTGGTTTTAAAATGATTTCCTCTAAATGTTCCTTCTGTTGCCAACACGCCAACATTCCCTGTTTTTGAACCCAAGCAAGCTGGTTTTATTGCTGGCTCTAAGCCTACAATCGGAATTTGATAACGTTGACGAAGAACATTTACTGCTGCTGCTGTAGCTGTATTACATGCAATAACAATCAATTTACAGTTTTTAGAAATAAAAAACTGGACAATCTTATCTGTTAGCACAATTACATCTTCTTGATTTTTTGGCCCATAAGGAGCATTTTTAGAATCTGCAAAATATATAAAACTCTCGTTTGGCAATAATACCGAAAGCTCCTTCAGAACCGTAAGTCCTCCTATTCCACTATCAAGTACTCCTATCATTTTTGACTAAAAAAAATCCCGAAAATTTCGGGATTAAAACTAATAAAAATATTTTGTTTATTGTAAACCTAATTTTGTTTTAACTAATGGTGTCACATCAACACTTTCTGATGAGTAGAAAAGTAAAGTTGAAATTTCAAACACATATATGAAACCACCTTCAGCACCAACCGCTTTTATTGCATCTTGGATTTTTGTGTAAATTGGTTGTAACAATTCCATTTCTTTGTTCTGCATGTCTTCTTGTGCTCTCACTTGAAATGCCTGAATTCTTTGTTGCAAGTTAACAACTTCTTCTTCTTTCATTTGCTTCACAGATGCAGCCATCGTAGCTTCATTTGCCATATAGTCGTTATACTTCTTTTCTAATTCAGCATTTAATTCTTGTAACTGTGTTTCAAGAGTAATAGCGTATGTTTCCATAGCTTTTGTTGCTTCATTTTTTTCTGGCATTAATTCAAATAATGCATTAGAATCAACGTGCCCAAATTTTGTTTTTTGAGCAATTGCTCCTAAAGAAATTGCTAATATACATAGCACTAAAGTTATTTTCTTCATTTTATTATAATAATTTTTAATTTTCGACAAATATAAGAGATTTTCTATAACAAAGGTATATTATTAATTTTTATACCCTAATTTTCTTAACACATCATCACTTTTATCATAATTTGGGTCAGTGTAAAGCATATTGAGACTATTTGCTGTATCAAATATTACAGCGTATGAACCTTCTGTTGCAATCTCTTTTATTGCATTATAGATATCATCTTGTATTGGTTTCATAAGTTCTTCACGCTTTCTAAACAACATACCTTCTTGTCCGAAATATTTTTGTTGAAGTGTTCTCATTTCCTTTTCTTTCAACATTATTTCTTCTTCTCTTTTTAACCTTAATTCTTCTGTCAATAAAACTCGTTCTGATTTATAATCGTTGTACATTTTATCGATAGCAAGCTTTTTCTCTTCAATTTCTGCTCTCCATTCTGTTGTTAAATCGTCAAGTTGTGTTTTTGCTGATTCATAAATTGGAATATTACTTAAAATATACTCTGTATCTACGTAAGCATATTTTTGCGAGAATGCACTTATTGCAAACATCGCCACCAAAATTGTTATTACTACTTTTTTCATATTCTATTATTTTTTATTTATGTTTTTTGTCTTTACAAAATATGTTCCACTATTTAATATTAAAATTGCTGACCGATTACAAAATGAAATTGACTCCCTCCTTGTCCAGTGCTACCTGATAATTCGTCGAATCCATACCCCCAATCAATACCTAACATTCCAATCATTGGCATATACATTCTAATACCTACACCTGCTGCACGTTTCATATCAAATGGGTCGTAATTTTCTGATGAATACCACGCATTACCTGCTTCTAAAAATCCTATTGCATAAAAAGTAGCCGAAGGATTTAATGATAATGGATATCTCAATTCTACAGTAAATTTATCGTAAACATTACCTCCGTTTGCTGGGGTTAATGAGTTATTTGCATAACCTCTTAAGCCAATAGTCTCTAGTCCATATAAGTTATATCCATACATTCCATCACCACCTAACTGAAAACCTTCGAATGGAGATGGTCCAACTGCTTGATTATACATTCCTAATATTCCAAATTCAAATTTTGTCATTAAAACAAGAGCTCTTGAACTTCCATCTTTAGAACCTGCAAGAGTAGTAAACCATTGTCCACTAACTTTATATTTATGATATTCGATCCATCTATATCTATCTTGTGCCGACATAGAAGCATCGTAAGTTTTCCCGTTAAATAATGAATACGGAGGCGTTAACTCTACAGATAATGAGAAAGTTGAACCTGTTGTTGGATAAATTGGATTTGGTCCTGCCGAATGACGACCCAAAACTGTTGTTAAGCTAATATTATTTGAATTTCCATCAGTATAAACAAAATTGTCTGGCCAATCTTTTAAAGAATAATACTTATAATTTACCTCATTGTATAACGTAAAATAATCGTCTGGGAATTTCAAGCGTTGCCCCAATCCAATTGCTGCACCTGTAACTTTAAAGTATGCGTCAAATGAGCTGCTTATAGAACCATCTGAATCACTTGTTGATGTATGCTGTACAGAGTGATAAACAGAAGTTGTTAGCGAATTTGGTTTTTTTCCACCAAACCACGGTTCAACAAACTGTAAACTATACGATTGATACCATAAACCACTAGCTTGTGCTCTAATTGACAAACGTTGTCCATCACCTGATGGTAGCGGTGTATACGAATCTAAATCAAATATATTTTTTAAAGAAAAATTATTAAACGACAATCCTAAAGTACCGACAACGATTCCTCCTCCCCAGCCTCCTGAGAGTTCAATTTGATCTGATGGCTTTTCTTCAACAATATATTCTAAATCAACTGTTCCGTCTTCTGGGTTAGGTTGAAAATCTACATTTAATTTTTCTGGATCAAAATATCCAAGTTGCGCAAGTTCTCTAATTGTACGTTGGACTTCAGATCTTTGATACAATGCACCTGGACGAGTTCTTATTTCTCGCATTATTACATGATCGTTTGTTCTTGTGTTTCCAGTTACTGTTAATCTATTAACACGTGCTTGCTTTCCTTCATAAACTCTCATTTCGATATCTATAGAATCATTTTCAACTAACACCTCTACTGGCGAAATGTTTGAAAATAAATATCCATCATCTTGATACAATGACATTACTCCAATTGGATCATAAAATAATTTTTCCTCCAATAAAGTATTATTGTAAACATCTCCTTTTTTGATACCTAATACTCTACT
>CAYJBL010000189.1:3325-3954 GCA_964368115.1 uncultured Bacteroidales bacterium | reverse complement strand
GGAGCCGTGGTGTCTTGCTGCGAATACACAAAACTCGCTTGTAAACAAATAATTATGATAGTAAATATTATTCTCACTTAATTTCAGCTGTAAGTTTATAAATATCGTATACTTATTTTTCTATCAATTTATCTATGATATTTTCTACGCTAACACCATCTGCCTCTGCCTTATAGTTTTTAATAATTCTATGTCGAAGTATAATCTTTGCAACAGCATTTACATCCTCTATATCAGGGGTATATTTACCATTTAGTATTGCATGTGTTTTTGCGCCAACAACAAGATATTGCGATGCACGTGGCCCAGCACCCCAGGTTAAATATTTTTTTGTAATATCTGCAACATAAGGAGAATCTGGACGCGTTGAAGAGACCAATTTTACGGCGTACTCTAATACATTGTCATTTATAGGAACTTTTCGAATTAACGATTGAAAATATTCTATTTCTTTTGCCGAAAGCACTTGCTTCAACTCTATATGTTTATCTGTTGTTGTATTGCGAACAACTGCTAATTCGTCTTCAAAACTAGGGTATGAAACTTTTATATTAAACATAAAGCGATCCAATTGAGCTTCAGGCAATGGATAGGTTCCTTCTTGTTCTATAGGGTTTTGTGTTGCCATT
>CAYJBL010000189.1:0-3315 GCA_964368115.1 uncultured Bacteroidales bacterium | reverse complement strand
CATTACAAAAAATGGATCATCCAACTTATATTCTTTTCCTGAAGCCGTAACTTTACGCTCTTGCATAGCTTCAAGTAATGCTGCCTGAGTCTTTGGAGGTGTGCGATTTATCTCATCTGCGAGAACAAAATTCGCAAATATCGGCCCTTTAATAAATTTAAATTCTCTATTTTCGTCTAATATCTCCGTTCCAATAATATCCGATGGCATTAAGTCTGGTGTAAATTGAATTCTTTTATTCGGTAAACCTAATACCTCTGCAATAGTATTTACCAATAATGTTTTTGCTAATCCTGGCACTCCTATCAATAAACAATGACCACGACTAAATATTGAAATCAATACTTCTTTTACAACTTGGTCTTGACCGTATATTTTCTTATTTATTTCTGCTAACAGGTCTTGATATTTAACTCTAAGCATATCAATAGCTTCAACATTATCTTTATACATTTCCATGCTAAATTCGCTTTACTTTTTATTTCCGACCAAAGATAATATTTTTACAAAATCCTGTGCATGCTTTTCTTGATTTTAATAATTGTACTACATTTGCAAACATAATAACTATACAAATGATACAAAGAATACAAAGCCTATTTATCTTACTAGCACTTATTTGCATGTGTTTACCTTTATTTTTTCCTTTCGGAGAAATAGTTTTCAACGATACAAATCCTAAAAGTTTAGGCATACCTGGTTTCGAATATTCTAAAGATGGTGAATCATTATTTTTTAGCTTACTACCGCTTACTGCTATTACTTCGTTAAGTATACTTATTTCATTGGTTAGTATATTTTTATACAAAAAAAGGATATTGCAAATTAGATTAAATACTATTAATCTAGTTTTGCAACTAGGCAGTATTGGATTGATGTTTTTTTATCTATACCAAGCTACTTTCACCCTTAATGCCGCATCATGGACAACAGAAATCATAATTATTGTTCCAATTGTAGCTGCAATTTTAACTTTCCTTGCTATACGCTCAATTGCAAGAGACGAAGCTCTTGTTCAGTCTATTAGCAGACTCAGGTAGTTAACAAAAATTACATTATTTACCAATATTTATCTTTTCTATAAATACTAGAACTACGATTAAAAGCATTGCATACAAGAGTATAAATAAAGAGTTGTATGCAAAACAAGAAATACTTTTTCCAAACAATATCTTTTCTGCAATAAAGTGACAGTCGTTAGAATTCTTTGATGGTAAATTATTGTATTGTGAATAATAATTCCTTAACCAAATATTGTCATTTAATTTTATTATTTTATTGTATTGCAATTTTTTAAGCAACAAATTCACTGCTTTATTCGTATTTTTTCTTATATAAAATTTTAAATTTGGGTTCGCTTCTACTGTACTGTCAATATTGTATGTTATCGCCTTTTCTAATTGTTTATAATGCGCTGTAAGTTTGTCGATTTCTTTATAATTAGAAAAATCTGCGTTTATTAAAGATTCTGCTAAAACAACAGAATCTATTTTTGTCTGATCAAGTTTGCTTAGTTCTGGAATAAAATAATTCAAATAATAATCTGCTTCATATTTTATAGCCATTTTTTCGTATAATTCTACACTTCTTAGGGCTCTTGTGTCAAAATCAATCATTGTTGCTTCAAATGCCCAAAAACACGGAACTAGCTTTGCTACTACAGGAACTTTATCTCCTTCTGCAAATAATTGATTAAAATTTCGAAATTCTAATATTATCCCCGAAAACAAAAGTTGTGGAATTATCACAAGCGGTATGAGTAAATATGAAATTGCAACTGTTTTGCTTATTTTTGATATTATTAAACCCAAGAAACTCCCCCAAAGCACCATTAAAAATACCGATACAAACATTTGACTTATAAAAAATTGAGCTTCTAATATAAATAATGCTGGGATCAATAAAAAACATGTTTGAATAGTTGAAATAATTATTGCTTTGAATATTTTTGAGATAAGTAGAGATAGTGATTTCTTTATTAAATAAAATTCATTCGAATGGAAATTACGCAAGAAAATATACTCATGAGACGAACTAACCAAACCTACGAAAACAGAAGTTATTAAACTGATAAATATCCACTGTGGAATATTAGGGTTTGTACTAAATGTGTATTGTTCTGAATATGAATATCTACATAAAATTGCAAATAAACACCCTATTATCAGTGGCAAAATCACAAGCATACAAAATTTCAATTTTTGTTTGAAATCTAGCTTTATTGCCAAATTGAAATACGAATACACAGATTTAATAAGCGATAATTTTGGTGTATATTTCCTCAATAAATCAAAATCAGCACAATTATACTTATTGGAATCTGCATATTTTCGATACATCGTTTGCGTATCTATTACACGCTGTTGATTATTTCCTCGCAAACCAAGAATTTCAAGAATTACCGATGCATTTTTGTTCGTTTCTAGTTTCGAACGCTTATCAATTAAATTAGCTTGTTGTCGAATATAGTCGGCAGCATTCAATGGCTTTCCATAGTAGACAGGAAACCCGCCGTCATCAATAATCAACAACATATCCAATTGTAATAATGTTTCGTAATTTGGTTTATGAAGTGAGCAAACGACAAGCTTATTATTTGTGGAAATATTTTTTAACACTCTCATAATATTTGATGTATCTTCGGATGATAAACCGCTAGTTGGTTCATCCAAAATCATAACATCTGGATTTGAAATCAATTCGATAGCGACGGCCAATCTTTTCAATTGCCCGCCTGACAATTCACTAGCATTATTATAATGATTTACAGCAATGTTATCCTTCTTTGATTCAAGTATTACATTATGTAAAACTTTGCTAATATTTTCTGCTTTAACTGATTTGTCTAATTGTAGAAAATCGTATTTATACTCTAAATGCTCTTTTACTGTAAAGCTAGGAATTAGATGATGCTCTTGTCCTAAATATGAAAAATTTAAAAACGACTTAAATTTGGATTTTAAATAAATATCATGATGTTTATTTTTTACTCCTGCCAATAATTTCAAGAAACTTGATTTACCTGAGCCACTATTACCAATAACTCCTACAAAAGTGCCTGAACTTAATTTCAAGCTAGTTTTTTGAAGTATCGTTTTAGATTTTATTTTCAGTTCAATATCATCTAAATATATCTCAAATTTTTCGTTTGATTGCTCTGCTTTTGACAATAAATCTCTAATAAAAATATTCCGACCGCACTCTGTAACAACAATATCTCCATCATCAAGCAAAAGAACTTCTAATTTTTCAACGCCAATATATCGACAGTCAATTTTTCAGATAAAAATCTACACAACAACACTTTATCATCAC
>CAYJBL010000188.1:0-3955 GCA_964368115.1 uncultured Bacteroidales bacterium | reverse complement strand
GAAACCAACTACACATACTTTGGTGCACGCTACTACGATAGCGATTTAAGTAGCTGGTTGAGTGTGGATCCGTTGGCGGATAAAAATTGTTTTGAAAGTCCATATGCTTATGTACACAACAATCCATTGGCTTATATTGATCCTGACGGTAGAGATGGTGTGTTAGTGGTGTTTCCAGACTACGAAGTTGATACGGAGACATCATTAGGTAGGCAACCATTAGGACACGCAGGAGTATTATTAATAAATAATGAAAATGGTTATACTAGATATTATGAGTATGGGCGATATGCTACAGAGGATGGTACAAAAGGGAAAGTGAGAAATATTGAAATTTCAAATGTTGTAATTGATTCTAATACAGGGAAGCCAACTCAAGAATCTTTAAATAAGGTTCTTGGCGAAATTTCTGATAAATCTGGACAAAAAGGAAGGATACAAGGAGCATATATAGAAGGTGATTTTAATAAAATGTATGAATATGCAGAAACTAAATTGAATGAAAGTAATTTTGAACATATTGATTATAATAAAAATCGAGAACCCTATTCTTTAATACAAAATAATTGTGGTACATTTAGTCACGATGTCTTTAATCAAGACAATAACACCAAAAAGAATACCCCTTGGATTTTAGATCCGACCCCTAAAAGTATTGCAGAAGAATATCAAGATAATTTTCCGAAAGTCAATTATAATCCAAAAAACAAAACAACCACGAGTGATATTTATTAAATGAAAAAAATACTATCAATTATAATTAAGTTTCTGATTATTGCTATAATCTTATTTGTTTTTGCAATAAAGCTAATTGATTGGTGGTTTAATTTACCATCCAATTGCAATGCGCCAGAGAAACCATCTAATGTTCCAGAACAAGCAGTTTGGCATGGCTTCAGTGATGCTGGATATTGGATAGATTTAGTAGAAATAAAAGAAGATAAATATCGATTTAGAATTTACCTTGGTTGGAATGGTGATTTAGAAATGGATGCAGACTTTAAGTTTAGAGATAAAAAAATAGATCTAACTACAATAAATTGGAAAGATTTTATCGCTGGTTACTGGCATTCATCGACAGATTCGTTGGTGTTATTAAATTTTATTGTGTATGATATTGAGGGAAAACGAGAGCTTTATCAATTACAATCTATTTATCCAGCTTACGGGGGTAGCGATTGGGATATAATAAGAGAAAAGTACAATATTGATTAAATATTACTTTGCCTAAAAAACGATAGTATGACTGTAAACAATAACATAGACAATGAAACCAACTACACCTATTTTGGCGCGCGCTACTACGATAGCGATTTAAGTAGCTGGTTGAGTGTAGATCCGTTGGCAAGTAAATATCCGAGCCTTTCGCCTTATAATTATTGTGCGAATAATCCTGTTATTTTGGTGGATCCTGATGGGAGAGACTATGAACTTGCGATTAATCATGATAGCAGAACTATTACAATAAAAGCATCTTACTATACTCAAAGCGGAAATACTAATGAATATAACTCTGCTCTACAATCTGTTCAGGTTTGGAATAAACAATCTGGAAACTATAACTATGTAGTGGGAAAAGGCGATAATGCAGTTCAATATTCAGTTAATTTTGATTTGCAAGTCATACAAGTAGATAATCCGTACAAAGAAGGAAATAAAGATCGGGCTAAATATATTGATAATTCAGAAAAAATCACACCAAACCAATCAAGCAATATATATCAACTATTACCAGATTCCGACTTAAATTTAGATAGTAACACTAATGGAATAACTGTTAGTGGGAATGTAATTAAAGTGAAAAATTCAAGAGCCAATTCATGTACAGGTTCTCATGAAGTTGGTCACTCATTAGGTCTTGATCATTTTACAAGTGGAATCTTAACTCCTTCAAGTAATGACCAAAATCGAACAAATGAAATTAATAAGCAATATGTTAAAAGAATTATTACTAATGCATATAACCCGAACAATAAAGTAGGAATTGGTAGCATTACTGAAACAGGAGTAGCTCCTGAAAAGTTTAATAAAGGGGAAGTTATAACAATAGAGTAATATTTCAACTTATTGAGTTTACATTCCATATTTTTTAATTAACAATGTTTTACTAGATTTTAAAAAAAATAAAATGAAAGTATTTTCTTACATAATAATAGTTTTTTTTACCTTATGTTCAAGTGCTATGTATAGTCAGAAGCAAGTCCTAAAAGGAAAGTACGAAATAATAAGCAAAAAGATGAGCTATGAATTACCTAAGTATCAAGCGGAATTGCGAGGTGTAATTATTGATAGGAGTACAGGTCAAACTATAAATTATGCAACCATTATTGTTAATGATAGTTTAGGTGTAATGTCAAATGAAAAAGGCTATTTTTCTTTGAAAATACCAGAGGGAAAACATAAAATTACCACCAAAAATATTGGTAACACAACTATTACAACGAAAAAGATTAAATTTCGAGAAAGTGAAATAATTGAAATATACTTTTATTTAGGCTACATAAAACAATTTTCAGAAAACCTCTAAAACCGAAGCAATCAATATTTCTAAGGTGGTGAATGCTTTGCATTTAGGTAAAAAAACACCCTCAACAAGTAGTTTTAAAAATAATTTACTATATTTACCCTCAAATTATTACAAATGCTACCAATTAGCCAACAATACGAAACCAACTACACCTACTTCGGCGCACGCTACTACGATAGCGATTTGAGTAGCTGGCTTAGTGTGGACCCGTTGGCAGCAGCGCGCCCAAACCTTAGCCCATACAACTACTGCCAAAATAACCCTGTGGTGAGGGTTGACCCTACGGGGATGTTGGATGATATTGTTGTGACAACAAAAAAAGGTAAAGAATTATTTAGGCTTGATGATGGGAAAACAGAAATAACAACAATGACAGCAAGTGAGTTGTATGGTAAGGGTATACAATGGTTTGAACCTACTGCAGATAATTATATGCCTTTAAAAAGTATTTCAAAAGATATAAAAGAAAATTCATCTATAAAGCATTTTACATGGGAACAAATTGCAAATTTTGCATTAAATTTAAGAAATCCATTAGCTTTCCTATCTGGAGGTAGTGGGGATTTAAAATCTCATCCATTAATGGGAGATGGTTATTTACTCTCTGAAGTTGAAGGTATGCCATATTGGACAGATGCACTTGGGCAAATTCCTTATGCAGTTGGAACTTATATGTTATGTTCAAAAGTGTTTACTCCTTTTGTGCAAACTAAAGAATTTGTTGCAAATGCATCTGTTATTAAAGGAGGATACCTTTTTTCTACAGGGAGTATACACGACTTATTTAAACCAATAGATTCGTCTAAATCATATGACAATATGATGATTTTGCGAGGATTAAAGTGGGCAAATATGAAAATAAGAAATAATTCAATAACAGACCATCCAGCTAATGAATTAGCATATCCTATTAATAATAATTAAAATGGAAAATACATCTAAATTTACTAAACATTTAAATTTTGCAATATGTACCACTATTTGTTTAATTTTTTTACGAAAAACAATTAATTATTTTAGAATATGTGTACTAAATATTGATAATAATGTATCTACTGAAAATAATTTAATCATTGAAAATTCAAATTATATAGACTTTTTATGCATATATTACTTTCATATAATTTTTTATTTTATTATTGCATTTATTACTTCATTTTTAATTGATTCGAACAAAAAAACAATAAGAGTTAGTTCATTTATATTATTATTATTATTATTAATATCTATTTACTTGTATCGTGAAAATCTATTTTATTATGCATCCCATTTAAGTATTTCGGGAATAACAATATTTACATTGTCATATTTTAAGGATATAGTATATAAATACACATATAAACTATATTTAATATTTATTTTTATTATGGGAGTGCTATTATATTATATTTCTAGTGGTTTATATTTTGACGTTATAAATATACTCGG
>CAYJBL010000187.1:0-3956 GCA_964368115.1 uncultured Bacteroidales bacterium | reverse complement strand
TAAAAAAGATCCTAAAATATCTCTAATTTTAGTTCTAATGTCACCAACTGCTATTTTATCTAAAGTTTCGAAAACTGTAAGTTCTGGGTTTAGTAGTTCATCTTGATTTTGAGCAAAATATCCAATCTTAATATTATGTCCAATTTTCAAATTTCCACCTTCGTAATCAAGTTCGTCGATTATTATTTTACTTAATGTAGTTTTCCCTTCGCCATTTCGACCAATAAACGCTATTTTTTCTCCTCGTTCTATAACTAAGTCTATTTTATTTAGAACATTATGATTTCCATACGATTTGGATAATTCAATTGTTTCTACAACAATATCTCCAGAGCGCGGAGCAGGAGGGAATTTAATATTCATGCTCGCATTATCTAATGCGTCAATATCAATTAAGTCGAATTTTTCGAGATGCTTAACACGAGATTGCACTTGTTTTGCTTTCGATGCTTTATATCTAAATCTTTCTATAAATTTTTCGGTATCGCTTATTTGTTTTTGTTGATTCTCGTAAGTTGCAAGTTGCTGTTCGATTCTTTCTTGCTGGAGTATTTTAAATTTAGAATATGCAACTTTATAGTCGTATATTTTTCCAGAGTTAATTTCTATTGTACGTGTTGTAACATTATCCAAAAACGCTCTATCGTGTGATATTAGTAAAATGGCACACTTATAAGTTTGAAGAAAATCTTCGAGCCACTGAATTGCTTCAATATCAAGATGGTTTGTTGGTTCGTCTAATAGAATTAAATTAGGTTTTGAGAGTAAAATTTTAGCTAATTCTATTCTCATTCTCCAGCCTCCGCTAAATTCAGAAACAGAGCGACTAAAATCAGATTGTTTAAACCCTAAGCCTTTTAGTATTTTTTCGGTATTAGATTCAATTGAGTCGATGTCTAGTAACTGCAATTGCTCGTTTAGATTACTCAGTTCATCTAAAATTTGTAAATATTTCTCGTCTGTGTAGTCTGTAAATTCAGAAATAGCAGAATTGATTTCGTTGATTCTTTTTTCTATTAGCAAGGTATCTTTAAAAGCTTTTTTTGCTTCATCTACAATTGTAATATTATCGGAATCTAATTTCATTTGTTGCGGAAGGTATCCAATTTTTACGTCAGAAGAATTAGATATATTACCGTCGGATGGCGAAATATAGCCACTAATAATTTTAAGAAGTGTAGATTTTCCAGCTCCATTTTTTCCAACAAGACCAATTCGATCTTGTTGATTAATCATAAAGCTTATATTAGAAAAAAGTTCAAAATTCCCAAAGCTAACGCTTAGGTTGTTTATAGAGATCATTTTTATTCTTCCATTATTTTACTCAAGGCATTATCGTATTTTTCCTTCTCATCATTGATAAATCCAAAAGGAATATCATCAATTCTAAGTTCGCCTTTTGTTACGTGTCCAAGAGCATGAAATGGGAAATTATTATTGATCATAAAGTCAATAAAATCAGAATTATTCTCTATCGATACAGAAACAATTGCACGAGCTTGAGACTCTCCAAACAAAAATGCATCTTGTCTAATTTCGGTCATACTTGTAATATCAAAACCTAGGTTATTAGGCATAGATGACTCTAAAAGAGCGATATATAGACCTCCGTCAGAGATGTCATGCATTGAACTTACTAATTGTTTTTCTGCAAGTTGTTGTAATATATTTGTAAGTTTTACTTCGGTTTCAAGATTAAAAACAGGAGCTGGTGAATTTTTTACATTTAGGTAAGAGTATAAATATTCAGAAGATGAAATATCGTTGTGGCATTCACCAAGTATATATATCATATCACCTTTTTGTTGGAATGCGAGTGAAGTTAGATGTTTTTTATCATTAAGAATCCCTAACATACCAATTGTTGGAGTAGGGGAAACAGGTTCTGTTTTACCATCTATTACTGTTTGATTGTAAAAAGAAACATTTCCACCTGTTACAGGAGTATTGAAAGCTCTACAAGCAGCACCCATACCTTTAATCGCGTTTACAAATTGCCAAAAAGCTTCTGGGTTGTAAGGGTTACCAAAATTTAAACAATTTGTAATAGCTAAAGGTTTTGCTCCAGTACATGCAATGTTACGAGCGGCTTCAGAAACGGCAATCATTGCTCCAACTTCTGGATCTGCTTTTACATATCTACTATTGCAATCTGTTGTTACAGCTAATGCTGAGTTTGTATTTTTTACATTGATAATACCTGCATCTGACGGTCTATTGGTAGTCATATTTACAGTTCTAACCATACTATCATATTGTTCGTACACCCATCTTTTTGATGCGATATTTGGGTGAGTAGTAAGATAAGCTGCTACCTCGCGTAGGTTAACATTCTCAGGTATGCTGTTAATATCGAATTTTTTATTTTCAGCAAAGTATTTAGGTTCTTGGTACTCACGATTGTAAACTGGAGCTCCACCACCAAGAACTAGACTGTCTGCAGGAACTTCTGCAACTAATTTATCGTTGTGATAAAAATATAGCTTATCTTCATCGATAACTTCGCCAATCATGGCACAATTTAAATCCCATTTTTTGAAAATATCTTCAACAGTTTTTTCATGACCTTTTTTGATACATACTAACATTCGTTCTTGAGATTCTGATAGTAGGATTTCCCAAGCTTCCATATTTTGTTGACGTAAAGGAACATTAGATAGATTTATTTTCATACCACATTTTCCTTTTGCAGACATTTCGGATGTAGAACAAATAATTCCAGCAGCTCCCATATCTTGCATGCCAACAATTGCGTTAGAGTCAGCAAGTTCAAGTGTTGCTTCAAGTAATAGTTTTTCTTGGAATGGATCCCCAACTTGAATAGATGGGATATCGTCGGCAGAGTTTTCGGTAAGATCAGCAGATGCAAAAGTAGCGCCATGAATACCATCTTTACCTGTAGATGACCCAACAATATAAATAGGATTTCCTTTGCCTGTAGCTATTGCAGAAATCATTTTACCTTTTTCCATGATCCCAACAGACATAGCATTAACTAGTGGGTTTGTATTGTATGACTCGTCAAAAAATACTTCGCCACCAACAACAGGAACTCCAAATGCATTACCATAGTCACCAATACCTTTAACAACGCCTCTCAATAACCATTTTGTTCTATCGTTTTCTGCGTTTCCAAATCGTAGTGAATTCAATTGGGCGATTGGTCTTGCACCCATTGTGAAAATATCACGATTAATTCCGCCAACTCCAGTTGCAGCACCTTGGTATGGTTCTACTGCCGATGGGTGGTTATGTGATTCTATTTTAAATGCGCATGCTAAGTCGTTTCCAATGTCAACCAGACCAGCGTTTTCTTCACCAGCTCCTGTGAGTAAACATTCTCCATCGCGAGGTAAAGTTTTCAACCATTTGATTGAATTTTTATAAGAAGCATGCTCGCTCCACATTACAGAATATATGCTTAATTCTGTAAAATTAGGTACTCGCCCAAGGTAGTTTTGTATCATATTAAACTCTTCTACATTTATCCCAAGTTGCTGAGCAAGTTCGATATTCACTATTTGTTCTGACATTGTTTTATATGTTAAGATTAAAAAAACAAACCTATAAAAAAAATATAGATTTGCAAGTGAGTATAAAAAATAGTTACTAACTAAAGTAGATAATATTTTAATATTTTAGTTCTCGTAAATAAAGTTTGATAGTATTGTCTAGTCCATAATAAAGGGCGTCAGAAATAAGTGCGTGCCCAATAGAAACTTCTAATACATTTGGAACGTTTTTAATAAAGAAGTTAATGTTTTCCAAATTTAAGTCATGTCCAGCATTTATACCTAAATTTAACTTTGATGCAACTTCTGCAGCTTTGATAAATGGTGTTACAGCTAAAAATTTATCTTTACTGTATAACTCGGCATATGGTTCGGTGTATAATTCTATTCTATCTGTACCTGTTTTAACAGCACCTTCGATATTATCAATATTAGTGTCAACAA
>CAYJBL010000186.1:2993-3965 GCA_964368115.1 uncultured Bacteroidales bacterium | reverse complement strand
ATTTAAAGTAATATAATGAATATATATTTATATATAAATAAACCTGTATAATTATTTACATTATTATATTTACATCTGTGTATGTTGAGTGAGGATTTAAATACGATGTTAAATAACATGTTTATTTACATTTGTAAATTGGTATTATTTGCATGTTTAGTAAGTTACGAATGTAATTTGATGTGTTTTTTTTTAGAATTGTGAAATCTCAAATTCAGGCCTATTTTTTTAATTTAGTATAAAACCCTCACAAAATAAAATAGCCTCTTCTACCCTATTTTATTTGCTAAAAAACGATATTCAATTTTGTAATTTGATCTAAAAGAAATTGCTTAATAATTAAACAGAATTATAAATTGGAATAGAAAAATAGATTTTTTGATAAGATATTTTAAAAATTATTTTTTGAACTATGGAATTATTCTGATTTGATTTTTTAAAGCCCTGAGAATTGCATAATTTATATATTCATGTGAAAGCGTATGAAATATTATATTTAATTGGGGTTTAAATTTATATTATTTCGCTTTTAAACTCTCTAAATACCTAAAATACAAATCTATTGATTCGGAATGTATATTATCTAAGCGATAGTTTATTCTTTTCTTTAAATATAGGTCTAAATCAAAATTTCGATATTTTGACTTATGTTTACCTATAGTTGCATCAATATTATCAATTGCCATATCTAATAAATATTCAAATTGGCTTATATCTACAGAAGAAACATCATTACGAGCGACCCAAACAGCAAATACCATTGGATATGCGGTATTATTATACCATTGCTCAGCAAGGTCAATAGAATGCTTGAATTTGTGCCTAATATTCATTGCTCTATCTCCTATTACTACTCCACCTATTTTGTTTATGATATAATCTTCATAACCTGGCTTAGCATCAATATAATCCAAGTTGTAATGCCAAAAATTTTCATTTAAGATTTTTAATAAATTTACTGAGCTTAATGAT
>CAYJBL010000186.1:0-2983 GCA_964368115.1 uncultured Bacteroidales bacterium | reverse complement strand
GTATATACTATTTATTTCACTAATATGTTGTTGAGATAATGAAAGCACTGAATCTACTTTATTATATGCTGCAAGTCCGAAATTTTTAATGATTTTAAAATTATTTAATTTAGGTAATGCTGCAACTGGCACTAAACCTATATCTGCCTTGTTTTCAATTAAATCAATTACACATTTTGAGGGATAACTTTCTATTACATTAAATTGCTTGCGCGACAATTCAGAAGAATAAAGAATCTCTTTGTAAGGTAGTGTGTTTGTGTAAGATACTAAGGATATATTTACCATAATAATTATTATACATCTGCGGTGCAAACATAAAGAAAATAATTATTTTTAGTGTTATCGTAAACTAAAACTATTGATAAATTCATATATTTGGCAAAAATTATTTTTATGATAAATTTATCAAAATTAGATAATAAGTTTTTTCTAATTGCAGGTCCATGCGTAATAGAAAGCGAAGAGCTATGTTTCTCTACTGCACAAATAATCAAAGATATATGTAGTCGTTTAGAAATACCTTTTATATTTAAAGCATCATACAGGAAAGCTAATAGATCGTCTTTAAATTCTTTTTCTGGGATTGGAGATGAAAAAGCGTTAAACATATTAAGGAAAATAAAAACAGAATTAAATATTCCTATTTGTACAGATATACATTTACCCGAAGAAGCTGAAATGGTTGCTAATGTTGCTGATATTATACAAATTCCAGCCTTTTTATGTCGCCAAACAGACCTACTAACTGCAGCTGCAAAAACAGGTAAATACATAAATATTAAGAAAGGCCAATTTCTGAGTCCAGAGTCAATGAAGTTCGCAGTTCAGAAAATTGTTGATTGTAATAATGGTAATGTTCTATTAACTGAACGTGGCAATAGCTTTGGCTATCAGGACTTAATTGTAGATTTTAGAGGTATTCCAACTATGAAAGAATTTGGATTCCCAGTAATTCTAGACGTTACGCATAGCTTGCAGCAACCTAATATGACAAATGGTGTGACTGGTGGGCGTCCTGAAATGATTGAAATTATGGCCAAAGCAGGTATTGCAGTTGGTGCTGATGGTTTATTTATAGAAACACATCCCGACCCTGCAAATGCAAAATCAGATGGTGCAAATATGCTTAAACTTGATTTACTTGAAAATTTACTTACTAAACTTGTTAAGCTAAAACAGGCTTTGTAATGTTTTTATCTCTTACAAAAAAGCTAAGATAGAAGATTGTAAGTACGAATGCGAAGCATTCACCGCTCTAGCCGCATCAGCGGATTGGTGTTAAGAAAAAACGTGCCGTCATTGCGAGAAGCACAGCGACGCGGCAATCTCTAAGGCACGTTCTACAAAATTGTTAGATTATATGTTTTATTTGGCAAAAATTAAAAAGTTGTTTGTTTTACAATTTTGCCGTTTTCGTAAAACCTTATTGTAACTACACGTTCTTTTTCAATAAAATAAAAACCGTTTCTAACTCCATAATTATAATCACAGGCAAAACGAATAATACCATCGCATGTGTCAACAACTTTGCCATGAACAACACCATTTACAAAGTTAATAGTTTTGTACAAATTCACCCCTCTGCTATACTTTTCTTCATCCTTAAATATAAAAACTCCGTTTTTTATTCCATTTTTAAAACCACCTGCAGCGACTAGAAAACGTTCCTTTTTTTTTCTCGCTGATTCTTTTTTTGGCAAAAGATACAAACAGTAATAGCCATCAGGTAAACTATCTTTTAACATATAATAAATCCAAGATGAATTATCAAAATACTTTAAAAAATCGTCTTGCGCCTTTTTATCAAAATTGATTTTGTCATTTTTCCAATATGTAAAAAAAATAGTATCTTCTATATAAAGTTCAAAAACTTGTTGTCCTTTGCTTAATTCAGCAATAGATTTCTCTCTAATAGTTGTATAAGCATTTGGATTTCTCTGATAAACCTCAATTTTATCTAACGAATCAATATAGCGTTGATCTTCCTCAGAAAGACTATCATTTGATAAACTCACTGTGTACTTTTGCCCAGAACAGTTCCAGGAAAATAATACAACTAAAATAAAAATGATTATACTTCTCATAACTAAAATATTTATTAAAAACATCATTCATTGCTTTACCCAAATTGCGGCTCCCATCATTATTTTGTCTCATATCAAGTATAAAAACACCTTTGTGTCATTACTCTTGTTATTATTAGTTCCATAGTTTATTAAGTAAAGATACCCAAAGTTACATTTATTTTTTCTTGTGCGGTCATTAAAGGCTTTTGGATTAAAAATTTGATTAAAATTTTGATTATTAGGCTCTAAACCTATAGCATCATCTAAAAATTTATTCTTTTTAACATCTCTTGATGAATAATTTGGAACATCATCAACATTAAACGAACCAAATGTATTGGTATTATTTGTAAAATTATCCTGAACATTCCAACCTTCAACTTTGTGCTGTCCTTTATCTGTCAATGCCAAATAAAAAGCGTATGCTTCATCAATTTCATTATCTGTCATTTTATCTGCATCTTTACGTAAATTTTTCTTAAATTCTTTAGGTGAATCAGGTGTATTATGATAAGACGAATAGACTGGGTTCATTCCTCCAGTTCCAGTCTGTACTTTATATCCAAAAGCTTTTTTTAAAGTTTTTTCACTAAATCTTCCAATAAAAGTATTAACAGCTCTATCACCTGCAGCATTTGTTGGCACAATATCCCTCCCATCAGGATCCACCAAAATAACAGGATTATTAGCACAATAGTTATAAGGTGAAAGGCTCGGGTATTTACTTGCCAACGGATCCACACTCAGCCAGCTACTTAAATCGCTATCGTAGTAGCGTGCTCCGAAGTAGGTGTAGTTGGTTTCATTATCGTGCTCTTTGGCGGTAAACTTGTAGCGGCTATCGAACCAATCGTTGCGTTGCGATACAAATATTTCACCAAATGGTAGGTATTGTATGTGCTGTATCATATTAT
>CAYJBL010000185.1:3106-3997 GCA_964368115.1 uncultured Bacteroidales bacterium | reverse complement strand
TGCATTCTCCGAAAATGTTTCTTCTATTTTATCATATTCCTCTACATCTCCAGTTTTCGCTGTTTGAAACAAATGATTTAGATTTTTCACTTTCTTTACAGTATAATTTTCATTTTTAGCGTTTTTTAGAGTCTGCCTTATTGCTGATAAATTTTCTTTTGCAAAAACTTGTGTGTCTAAACTTCCATTAAGAGCTAAAACAGGGATTTTAATATTTGAAATATCATTTTGTGGGTCGTACTTTATAAAAAAGTACATCCATGGAGAAGTTATAGTATTAATTTGATTATCTACCACACTTTTATTCATTTCTATCGGGAGAGCTTTTTGCAATGAGTGTTTAAGCTCTTCGTCTACACTCTCCGAATCTAATATCAGTGAAAATAGGGCTCTATTTATTTCCATAGTTTGGTTTACATACTCCTCAGACAAACCCTGTTTTTTTAAAGCATATTCTTGTTGTTTATGTAATATTTCTGCTCCGCGAATCCCTAAACCAGCTAAGGATACGATAAAATCAGGTGTATTATATTCTCTATTACCTGCCAACATAAAAGCTATCATTCCACCTTCGCTATGCCCAACAATGCCAACACTACTAAATTCATTTCTTGTTCGCAAATAATTCATAGCCGCTTCTGCATCATAAGCCAAATCTGCTGAAGTTGGTATTTTGCTTAGTTTTTCGCTTTTACCAACACCTCTATCATCAAATCTTAATACTGCAATTCCGCGTTTTGCAAAATAATCTGCTAAAACGAAAAATGGTTTATGTCCAAAAAATTCACTGTCTCTATTCTGAGAACCAGAGCCACTTACAAGTACAACCGCTGGAAATTTACCTTTGCCTTCGGGGACTGTTAAGGTTGCAGATAAAACATTTCCCTCTAT
>CAYJBL010000185.1:0-3096 GCA_964368115.1 uncultured Bacteroidales bacterium | reverse complement strand
ATTTCTTCTACTTTATATAAAAATGGTGGTTTTGGTGTTTGCGGTCTATTATTCTTCCTTATTGTATCTTCGTCTGTCATCTTTACTAAATCTAGTAAAAATTCAATTCCCGACTGTTTAAATTCTCCCTTTAAGTTAGATTCAGAAAGTTCTGCTATATAGCTTGCTCCTATCGTTGTAAATTCGATAATAATATTACTTCCCTCTACTATTACTTTATCTGCAGGAACTTTAGTATTCCCCTGATCAACAGAAATTAATATTGTAGAGTATTCATCTCCGTCTTTATTTATTTCCATTATCAATGTTAAGGATGATGATTTAGACACATTTAACTCTCCTTTCCACTTCCCTATAAATTCCTGAGAATATGTAAAATTACATATTGCAATAAATACAAGTACTAATGTTTTTTTAAGATTTCTCATCTGTTATTTTTATGCTAAAGCTTTAATTGTATGTATTAATTTTTTATTTCTGGATATGCTATTCTCGAATGATAAATATTGTTTAACTTTTTTGCAAAGATAGATTTTGCTATTGAAATTTGTTTTAGAGTAATATTTACCTCATCATATTGATTTTCGTTCAATTGCGACGAAATAATATTATCTACTAATGATTGAATAGTTTCGGGAGTATATTTCGGGAGTGTTCTTGATGCGGCTTCTATAGCATCTGCCATCATAAGTACAGCGGCTTCTATAGAGCTAGGCTTAGGTCCAGGGTACTGAAATTTACTTTCATCGGGTGTTTTATCAGGATTTTCGTTTATCCAAGAATTGTAAAAATATTTTGTCAAACTTGTTCCATGGTGCATTAAAATAAAATCTGTTATTTGAGTAGGAAGCTTATATTTTTTTGCTATTTCGGTTCCTACAATAACATGAGAAATTATTTTTTCGGCACTTTCTTCATAGCTTAATCTACTATGAACACTCATTCCACTTTGGTTTTCAATAAAGTACTCTGGAAATTCTGATTTTCCAATATCATGATACAGAGCACCAGTTCGAGCCAACAAAGAGTTTCCACCTAATTCACTAACGACAGATTCGACCAAATTAGCGACTTGCACCGAGTGTTGGAATGTTCCAGGTGCCATTTCTGCTAATTTTCGTAATGCTGGATTATTTGTATCGCTTAGTTCCATCAATGTAAAATCGGATAAGAATCCAAATATTTTTTCGTACAAATACACCATTGGAAGATAAAGCAACAACATGGAAGCACTTGCACAATAGCTATAATATTCTACTACTAAATCCATTGTTATTTCCCCTTGACGCATTAGAATAAATCCTACGTGAGCGATCAAATAAGCCAATGCCACATAAATCATTGTAATAAATATTTGCTTTCGTTTTCGAGTGTTTCTAAAACTCAACATTGCTATCAATCCTACCAGCATTTGAATAAATACAAATTCAAATCTATTTGGGACAAAAAAACCTGCTATTAATATTGCAATCAAATAAATAAAGAAAGATATTCTAAAGCTATAAAATGTTAACATCAGTAAAGGAAATAGCACAAATGGGATAAAATTTACATTTAATTTCGTATAATAAAAAACTAAGACTAACCCACCTACCATAAGTGTGACTTGAATTACGAAGAAACTTATTGCTTTAACCGACATTAATTTGTCTTTATCAAATTGGTACATGTAAAGAAAAAGCACTAAGAAAAGCATAAAGAATATCGTAGTTAACCCAGATATAACTTTTACTGTATCCAGTTCCTTATCGTTTACTTCAAATTCTTTTTTAAGCGACAGAAGGACTTTATTTTCATGATTTCCGACAATACTTCCTTTTAGTATCAATAACTCCCCTTTTTGCACAACTCCTTTTGTAGGCGTTATAGTACTAAGTTTACTGTCTAATATCTGTTGATTAATTTGGTTATCGTATGTTAAATTTGCTTTTGGTTCGTTATTTTGCAAATAATTTCGTAACGGAAAGCCACACAAACTATCTATAAAGTAAATTCTTGCTTTACTATAATATTCAATCGTTTTTTCTTTAATATTACTCAGTTGTACATATTCGTTAAAAAACGAAAGTTCGCTAATATCATTTTTATAAAAGTAAAATACGCTATTTTTTGTTGCTTCTGTATCTGATATATCTATTACTCCTTTAGAGTATGAATTTTCTAAATAGGAAAGTAAACTGTCGTTGAATAATTTTAGATTTTTAGATATTTCATTTTTTATTAATTTATTCAAGCGAATACTATCCTGCTTATTTTTAAATATATTTTCCTGTATATCAAGAACATTATACTTATAATTATTACAAATATCAACACCTAATAAAGTATCTTTACTATAATATGGAACAAAGTTAGATGTAATATTATCTTTCTCTAACTTTATTTCATCATCTGTTTTATGTATAGGAAAATCAAATGGCGCGATCATATCTTCATATAACCACGGACTTCCTTCTGAGAATTCGTATCCAAACCTTTTTTCTTTTGGAAAAACGTATACGATAAATGATATACATATTAAGAATAAAAGTATTGCGTATATTATTGACGAGCGTTTTTTTGTTTTCATAAAAACTTGCTTTTTCGGTTAAGCAATACAAAAATAATATTTATTTGTATATCGTAAGTTTAAATTTGAATGTTGTGAACTACATCCAGAAAGTGACAAATACATATTCCATGCTTATTTTCATTAAATTAAATACAGTTATTCTCTTGTAAATAATCCAGAAAATCTCGAACAGCGCCGCTACCTCCAGCGGTTTTTAAGATTTTTATCCCTTCTATTGATTTAATTTTTGATACAGCATTTGCTGGACATGCAGCAATTCCTACAGAACTTAGCAAATCAAAATCATTAATATCGTCTCCAATATATGCGACTTCGGACAACGAAATATTTAGTTGTTCACAAAGTTTAGTTACTGTTTCTAATTTATTTGTTTGAGCATGGAAATCGAAATCTAGTTTCAATTTTTTCACTCGTCTGCGATTCAAATCTACATCTTCGCTTGTAATAATTCCGACTTTTACACCCAAGTTTTGTAAAATTTTAAATGCCATTCCGTCATAAGTCGAAAATTTCTTTATTTCGTC
>CAYJBL010000184.1:492-4004 GCA_964368115.1 uncultured Bacteroidales bacterium | reverse complement strand
GTTACAAAACCATTTTTTAGCCCAAATTGTATTAATTTAGTCACATTATCGAACGAACCAATATCTACAGCAAGTAGTAATCCTATTCCTCTAACATCTGTAATTAGTCTGTGCTTTAATAATTTTCTAAACAATAAAACTTTGTCGTCGACAGTGTCTACAATTTTAGATTCATTAATGTATGAAACGGCAGCTAATGAAGCTGCACAAGAAACAGGATGCCCTCCAAAAGTGGTTATATGTCCAAGTATTGGATTTGTCATAAAACTGTCCATAATATTTTTTGGTGCAACAAATGCACCTAGCGGCATTCCTCCGCCCATTGCTTTTGCAAAACATACAATATCAGGAATTATATCGAAATTCTGAAACCCGAACATTTTTCCTGTACGTCCAAATCCTGTTTGAATTTCATCTAAAATCAAAAGACAGCCACATTGGTCGCACTTTTCTTTTAGTTTCTTCATAAAAGATTTTTCAGGAATTTGAACTCCCGCTTCTGCTTGAATTGATTCTAAAACCACACATGCAGTTTGCGAATCTATGAGTTCTATATCTTCGTACGAATTTAATTCTAGGTGATACACTTCTGGCAATAAAGGGCGAAAAGCTGATTTAAAATTTTCGCTTCCGCACAAGCTTATTGCACCATGCGAACTTCCATGATAAGCATTATTAAATGCAAACATTTTTGTTTTTCCTGTATATCGTTTTGCCAATTTTATTGCTCCTTCAATTGCTTCGCTTCCACTATTTACAAAGTATACAGAATCTAAACCTTGTGGCAACATATTACTAATATATGAAGCTAGCTTTACTTGCGGTTCTTGAATCAATTCGCCATAAACCATTAAGTGCATGTGCTTATCTACTTGAGCTTTTACGGCATCAGTTATTGGTTTAAAGTTGTGTCCCAAAGAACTTACCGAAACCCCTGAAATTAAGTCGAAATATTTTTTTCCTTTTGTGTCAAAAACAAATACCGATTCAGCTCTTTCGATTTCCAACATATACGGATTTTCTGAAGTTTGCCCTAAATAATTCAGAAATAATTCTCTATTCGACAATATACCCATATCAAAAATTTTTATTCAAAATTCACTTTTTGATTCAGACTATTTATGTAGTCTAAAATTTCCTCTCTACCTAAGCCAGACTCTGATGAGCTCACAAAGTTCTCTGGCAATGTTTCCCAATAATTCAACAAATCGGATTTATATTTTTCAATATTATTTTTCAGAACATTAACACCTAATTTATCGGCTTTTGTAAAAACGATACTAAATGGCACAGAATTTTCACCCATCCAATTAATAAAATCGAGGTCATTTTTTTGCATTGAATGACGAGAATCTATCAAAATAAAAACACAAACTAAATTTTCTCGAAACAAGAGATAATCTTTAATCATTTTAGAAAATGTTTCTCTAATTTTTTTTGATGTTTTTGCATATCCATAGCCAGGCAAATCAACTAAGTACCAATCTTTATTCATAAGAAAATGATTTATACATTGTGTTTTTCCTGGGCTACCTGAAATTTTTGCTAATTTATTGTTGTTAGCAATCATATTTATCAGCGAAGACTTTCCTACGTTTGATCTACCAATAAATGCATATTCTGGTTTGTCTGGTGGCGGACATAATTTAAAATCCGTATTAGACATTAAAAACTCTGTTGTTAATATTTTCATCTATTATTCTTTTTTTTATTTCATTGGTCAGAGGAACTCTCAATGGAAAATATCATTGCTTTTGGAGTAAAACTAAATGAGTATTTTTCATGTTCGTTTCATTATTTATTTTCGCTAAAATTATAAAATTGATGTATATTTTACAAAAAGTACTGAAATATCCCTCTAGCAATCATCAAATAAATAAATATTCCTATAATATCGTTTGTTGTTGTGATAAATGGTCCAGTTGCTATTGCGGGGTCTATCTTCATTCTTTTCAACATTAGCGGAATAAATGTTCCAAAAACCGAAGCAAATAAAATCACACTTAGTAAAGAGAGGCTAACCGTGAGTGTCAATGCAAAAGTATCTGAGAATATAAGATTGTACAGAAAAATTATAACGGCACAAACAATTCCGTTAAGCAATCCAACCTTAAATTCTTTCCAAAGTTTTTTCGACGTGCTATGAAGGTCGATATCTCCACTTGCGAGCCCCTGAACAACAATAGCCGAAGATTGTACTCCTGCATTTCCTCCTGACGCAACAATAAGAGGCAAAAACAATGCTAACACGGCGTATTTTGCAATATCTTCTTCAAAAAAGCCAAGTATCAGCGAACCTGCTATACCACCAAGCATTCCGATCAATAGCCATGGTATACGAGATTTTGACTGACGAATAACACTATCCGAAAAATCAACATCTTGGGTAATACCCGACATTAACTGATAATCTTCTTCGGCTTCTTCTCTGATAACATCAACAACATCATCTATAGTAATTCGACCAACGAGCCTACCAATTCCGTCTACTACAGGTATAGCAACCAAGTCATATTTTTCCATTATGTGCCCTACTTCTTCGCCATCTGTATCTGTTTTCACTGATATTACATCTGGTGAAATTATCGTATCTATTCTTTGTGTTGTGGAACTAAACAATAAGTCTTTTAGAGCAATCGTACCTTTCAAAATATTATTATCATCAACAACGTATAAGTAGTATATTTCGTTTATTCCTTCTGCTTGGTCGCGCATTTCTCCGAGCGCTTCTTTTACCGTAAGGTTTTCATTTATTGCAACAAGCTCCTTTGCCATTAGACCACCCGCTGTATCTTCGTCATAATTAAGAAGATCAACGATATCTCCTGCTTGTTCAAGATCCTTCAAATGCGATAAAATTTGCTCGCTTCTGTTATCATCAAGATCTCCTAGCACATCGGCAGCATCGTCAGATTCCATTTTATCTATCAGCTCCTCTGCAATAAGTTCATCTGGAAGTATTTCTAGTAATTTTTCTCGCTCATCTTCTTCAAGCTCCACAATTACATTTGCTGCAAGTTCGGAGTCTAGCAACAAAAACATGTATTTTGCATCTTCGAGCGGAATTTCTTCGAATATTTCGGCAATATCAGCTGGATGAAGATCATTTAATAATTCTAATATTCTGGATTCATTTTTTTCATCCAAAACAACTATCAATTCTTCTAAAAGGCTTTTTTTTCGTTCTAATGCCATAGTAGCAATTATTTAATTTGCAAAAATACGTTTCTTTTTTGAGAAATTCTACGATTTAATTTTTGGGAACAATATTTTTGTGAGTTCAACAAACTCATTTGGGCTCAATTGCTCTGGTCGTAAATCAAAAATCTTATTTGTTGTATCAACTCGATCTGTCAATATTGATTTTAGTGAATTTCGCATAGTTTTTCGCCTCTGGTTAAAAGCTGTTTTTACGACTAGAAATAGCTTCGATTTCTCAACATCTTCTATTTCGTTGCGATAGCGAACAAACCTAACTACCCCTGATTGTACTTTTGGTGGCGGAATAAATA